>JAKAPO010000038.1:0-2708 GCA_021807065.1 bacterium | reverse complement strand
GTACTGCAGCATCGAAATGTAATTGTTCACTTGCGGGTTCGTTCCGATCGAGTCGTCGTAGAGGTTCTCGACGACGCGAATCCCGGCATCGTGCGCGAGCGCGAGCGCAAGTTTCGGGCTATACTCCGGCTCGCCGAAGATCGCGCCGACGTGATACCGCTTCGCCAAATCGACGACGTGCCCGAAATCGTGGGGGTTTGGTTCCTGTCCCGGCGCCGTTTCGATAATGCCGAGCGTCCGGATACCGAACCGATCGTCGAAATATTGCCAAGCGTTGTGAAAGACGATGAGCAGTCGGCGAGGTTTGGGAATCGGAGCGATTTGCGCGCGGATCCAATTAACGAGCGCGTCGAGACGATGGTCGTATGCTACGGCATTTTCGAGATAGTACGCGCGGTGCGACGGATCGACTGCAATCAACGCATCCCGAATGCGCAACACGTAGTGCTTCGCATAGACCGGATCCATCCACAGATGTGGATTGCTGCCTTTGACGGGTAAACCTTGCGAGGCCACGACGATGGTGGCTCCGGTGGGCGCGTCTTGCAACAGACCGTGCATCCACGTCTCCAACCCCGCACCGCTTTCGACGAGGAGCCGAGCATCGCTCACCATCGCAACGCTCTGGGGCGTTGGCTGAAACGTCTCGGGCGAGGCACCGACGGGGACGATGCTGCTCACGGTCACGTATTTGCCGCCGACGCCTTCGACGAACGAGTTCAGCGTCGAGATCGTCGTCGCCACTCGGATCGGAGCAGCTGCACTCACTGCGGCATTGGTCGCGGTCGTCGTGCGCGAAGTCTGCGAACAAGCAACCAGAGCAAGCACCGCCAGCAACGGTGCTGTTTTCAACCCGAACGAGTGAGATGCGAAGCACCGAGCGACGCCGAGGGAAACGCCTCCCAGCAATGCGCGTCTCACCGGCATTGCCTGCATCTCCCCATGAATTCCATCGCGTGGTCGTCGATCGTGAATCCGTGAAGTCGGCGCAGCGATTGCGCGAACCGATCGACCGCCGTGCAGTCGACGTCTTCGACCTTGCCGCACGTTCGGCAGATGGCATGGTGGTGGTGTTTGGCGGGCTCGCAGAGCATGTACCGTGCCTCGCCGCCGGCGTCGATGCGTTCGCTCACCTCACCCTTTTCGCGGAGTCTTTCCAGGGTGCGGTAGACCGTCGAAAGCGCGACGCGCGCGCGTATCCGCCTGAGCTTTTCGTAGATCTCGGCAGCGGAGAGGAACCGGCGCTCCTCCCGCAGCACGCCCGCGATCTCTTCCCGCGGTCGAGTTACATATTCAGCCCGCAGCGCCATCTTGCAGGCTCAATTTTGCGAATCGTTCGCAAAAATCCTGCTAGGGTGCCGCCGTGGGGCACAGGACGACCTTGCCGTCCATGGTATCGCGCCAGTACTCTGTCGCGTCGGCGAAAGCCGGCAGTTCGAGGCCGACGGCTCCGGCGCGCGATTTGACCTTCGGCGTCACTTCTGCAACGAGCGGTGCCGGGGTCGGCGAGGGCGCCTCTGCGGGCGGCGTCCCCGTGGCGTACGTCGTTGCGAGCGCGTACCAGGCGTCGGCGAGCAGCGCCTGCGCCGCCGTTGTCGCGGTCTGCGGGCACTTGAGCGCGGTGAAGTGTTGCACGGTGATATCGGCTTCGAGCGCGTACGCCCAAGCGACGACGCCGGCAAGCTGATCTGCCGGGGCCGCAAACTCCGCGCCGGTGCAGAGTTCGTGCAGGATGTCGTGCTCGACTTGCGCTTGCTGGAGTATCGAGTTGAGTTGCAGGTAGCGCCGGGAAAGCGCGTCGGCGTTCTGCGCAGGCGGGTGGCGATCGTAGCCGCGCACGCGTCGCTCCAGCATTCCGGCGACGTCGTGGTTGCAGCGCGGATTCGCCGCCGCGACGAGCGTCTGCCCGACTACGCCACGCGCTTGCCCTATACTCGCACAAAGCATCGCCACAAGCAGTACCGGCGCGGCTACTCGTCCCCAAGACATGCCTTTGACAGGTGCAAAGGGAACCGCGTATAATCCTTCGTCGCGCCTGGGGGATGTAGCTCAGCTGGTAGAGCACTTGCTTCGCATGTAAGGGGTCGGGGGTTCGAGTCCCCCCATCTCCACCACTGAAAACGCCTTATCCCGTAAGAGATTTTGGCGTTTTTCGTTCGCAGCTTTCCGAAGCCACCCGCCGTATTTACGACAATCGTACGACAATTGGGTTCGAGTGGGTTCGAGCGCCGCGAAAATTTGGTCCGCCGTTTGCGCGACGCGCTTGGCCGTGTGGTTGAACAGATGACCGTAGCGATCGAACATCATGCGCGTGTCGGCGTACTCAAGGCTCGCCGCGATCGCGAGCGGATCTTCGCCGCCTTCGATGAGCAGCAGGTTCGCAGTGTGGCGCAAACTGTGGAAGGTTACGGAGCCGTGCGGCAAGTTGCGGCATAGCGCTTCGAACGCTCCGTTGACACTGCTTGCGGCGGCACTGAGCGCTCGATCGATTCGGTTTATTGGCGAAGAACGCGCATCGATCGATTCAGATTCGACAATTTCATCGCGGATAACGCTGATTAGAGATGGGCTCTTGGCCCTCGCTGATTAGCTCGCTGCACGCCGTGGGCGACGACAACTATCTTGGCCGGTTGACGACAACTATCTTGGCCGGTTGAGGGCCTAGGCCGGAAGGCCCAGGAGCGGGCGCGCGAGCCGCCGACCGCGAG
>JAKAPO010000317.1 GCA_021807065.1 bacterium | reverse complement strand
TGAACGATGAATCCGTATCAGCATGGCGAGGTTTTCGTTACGGAAGACGGCGCCGAAACGGATCTCGACCTCGGGCACTACGAGCGTTTCATCGACGAAAACCTCACCCGCGTCAATAACGTCACGACCGGTCAGGTCTATAAGGCTGTCATCGAGAAGGAACGGCGCGGCGAGTACTTGGGCGCCACGGTTCAAGTCATCCCGCATATCACGAACGAGATCAAAGCACACGTCAAACGTGTAGCCGAAGCGAGCCACGCGGAAGTCTGCATCGTCGAGGTGGGCGGAACGGTTGGCGATATCGAGTCGCTGCCGTTTCTGGAAGCAATTCGTCAGATGCGGGCCGACGTAGGGGAAGAGAACGTGATGTACGCCCACTTGACGCTGGTACCGCACCTCGGAGCGCCGGACGAGCTGAAGACGAAACCGACGCAGCACTCGGTGCGAGAACTGCGCGGCATCGGGATTCAGCCCGACGCGATCGTTTGCCGCACGCAAACAGTTCTGCCCATGCCTCAAGAATTGAAGGAGAAGATCGCGCTCTTCTGCGACGTGCCGCGTTCGGCGGTCGTGCAGAACGTCGATGCTCCCAGCATCTATGGCGTACCGCTGAATCTAGAGAACGAGGGACTCGCCGACGTCGCCGTGCGAAAGCTCCGCCTCGATCGGGCCGTGCCGCATCTGGGCGAGTGGGAGAGCATCGTCAACCGCGCGCTGCACCCGAAACATCGGGTCACAATTGCGCTCGTCGGAAAGTACGTCGAGCTGAAAGACGCCTACATCTCGATCAACGAAGCGCTTTACCATGCTGGGATCGCGCACGATACGGCGGTCGACATCAGGCGCATCGACTCCGAGGTCATAGAGGAGGACGGCGTCGAGACGCTGTACGGCGCTCATGGAATCCTGGTCGCACCCGGATTCGGCGCACGCGGGGTCAAGGGGAAACTGGCGGCCATTCAATACGCGCGCGTGCAGCGCGTTCCCTACCTGGGTATCTGCTACGGAATGCAGATCGCGTGCATCGAGTTTGCTCGTAACGTTTGCGGCATCGCCGAAGCCATGACGACCGAGGTCGACGAGACTTCACCGGAACCCGTTATCGATTTCATGCCGGAGCAGCGCGATCTCGAAGTCTATGGTGGCACGATGCGCCTGGGAGCTTACTCGTGCACCCTGGTTCCCGGCACGCTCACCGCGCGGGCCTATGGCGAGCTCGAAATCAGCGAGCGCCATCGCCATCGCTACGAATTCAACAATCGCTATCGTCCGATCTTCGAAGAGCACGGGATGCGATTCGCGGGCTTCCACAATGCGGGCAAGACGCAGTTGGTTGAGGTCGTGGAGTTACCCGAATCGATGCATCCCTGGTTCGTCGGCACTCAAGCGCACCCCGAATTCAAATCGCGTCCTAACCATCCCGCTCCGCTGTACCGCGACTTCGTCGGCGCCGCACTCCGCCACTCGTACCCGCAGCCTCCGGCGCGCGCGAGCGAGGCCGAGCGACAGACGAGAACCGCGCATCGCATCTGAGCCCTCAAGACGTCACCGCAGTAATTCTCACGCGTGACGAAGAGCGCAACCTGCCGCGCGCGCTCACGAGCCTTCCCCACGGCGTACGTATCTTCGTCCTCGATGCTCGCTCCGACGATCGTACCGTAGAGTTTGCGAAAGCCGCCGGTGCGGAGGTCATAGAGCGGGACTGGACCGATTTTGTCGACGCACGACGCTACGCGCTGTCCAACGTGAAGACTCCGTGGACGTTGATGATCGACGCGGACGAGGCCCTCGACGACGTGCTGCGCGAAGCGATACTGCGAGCACCGGAGAATGTCAACGGCTACGAGATGCGGCGGACGACGTATTTCTGCGGGAAGCCGCTGCGTATCTGGCGCGGTGAAAGCTTGCTGCGGCTATTTCGGACGCAGGCGGCGGACATCGTTGCGAAAGGCGCTGCGCGGAGCGGGGCGCCGCTGCACGAGCGGTGGGTCTGCGAGGAGCCGCGCGGCGAGCTTGCGGGAACGCTGCTGCACTTCTGTTACCCGGACCGCACTTCGTATCGCGTAAAATTCGAGCGCTACACCGACGTGGAGGCTGCCGCACTGGCGCCTTCGCGGATGCGGGTCGTGGGCGAATGGCTCGCGATCTGGCCGCGCCTCCTGCGGCTGCTATTCGTCAAGGGATCCGTGCTGGACGGATTTCGCGGTATTGTGGCGGCATACGGATCGGCGCGATACCGGTACGTCAGTGCAAGGAAGGCACTGCATTGATGCGCGTCCTCCTAGACGCCAGGCAAACACGGCAGATGTCGGTGGGAATGAAGCAGTACGTTCGCGAGCTGACGGCGCGCTTGCCGCGCGTCGCACCCGAGTTCGAGTACGTTCCTTTTACGGAAGGCGGTAATTTTGGCTGGCGCGAACAGGTTCAGCTTCCGTATGCGATCGCGCGTTCCGACGTGAAGCTCGTACACTTCATGTCGATCTATACGCCGCTGCTATCGCCGGCGCGATCGATCGTCACGGTACACGATTTGATTCACCTGCTCTTTCCACAGTATTTCAAAGCCAAGGTCGGGCCTTACTATCGGCTCATGGTTCGCCACGCAT
>JAKAPO010000037.1 GCA_021807065.1 bacterium | reverse complement strand
TTCGTCGGAGAGGATGCGTGCCGGCATTGCCAACTCGATGCCCAGCAGCAGACCGCGTCCGCGGACTTCCCTTACGTGCGGCGACTTCAACGATCGAAGCGAGCTGAGGATACGTTCGCCGGCGCGTTTGGCACGCTCCGGAAGGTGCTCTTCGACGATGACGTCCAAGGCGGTGCGCGCGACGGCTGCAGCGAGCGGGTTGCCTCCAAAGGTACTGCCGTGATCGCCGGCTCCGAAAAGATCCATAAGGGCGCGGTTCGTCAGCACTGCCGAGACCGGATAGTAACCACCGCCCAGCGCTTTGCCGACGATAAGGATATCGGGCTTGACCCGCTCGTGGTCGCAGGCGAACATATCACCGGTGCGGCCGAGACCGGTCTGAACCTCGTCGGCGATGAAGAGCACGTCGCGCTCTCGGCAGAGGCGTGCGGCGTCGGCGAGGAAACCGTCCGGCGGGACGTTGACCCCGCCCTCACCCTGAATCGGTTCGATGAGAATCGCGCAGGTCAGCGGTGTAATCGTGCGCTCGAGCACCGCGAGATCGCCGAACGGCGCGAACACGAATCCGGGAAGGAACGGACCGAAATCGCGTCTGTACTGCGCGGTTGAGCTTGCGGAGATCGCGGCGATCGTGCGGCCGTGAAAATTGTTGGCGAAGACGACGATCTCGGCGCGGTTCGCCGGAATATTCTTGACTTCGTATCCCCATCGCCGCGCCAGTTTGACTGCCGTCTCGACCGCCTCGACGCCGGTATTCATCGGTAGCGCCGCTTCGTAACCGGCAACGTTTGCGAGTCGCTCCAGGAATGGCGGCAGCTGGTCGTTGTACATGGCGCGCGAGGTCAGCGAGAGACGTTGCGACTGTTCGAGAAGCGTCGCGCGTATTCGTGGGTGGGCATGGCCGTGATTGAGCGCCGAGTACGCGCTCACGCAATCGAGGTATCGCCGCCCCTCGGTATCCCACAGCCAGACACCCTCCGCACGGGTGACGACCACATCGAGGGGGTGGTAGTTATGCGCGCCGTAGCGCGCGTCGAGCGCGATCAGTTCGCGGGCACGATCGGGCATGGTGACGTATATCTCTTTCTCATGATGAGCGCCTCCGCCGGCGTCGCACAGTTTCTCGCACGCGATGACGAGCGGGTTGCCGAAGCGGGCAGGACCCTTCTGCTCTGGCACGGAGGCGTGCGCCCGCGCGCCGTCGTCCTCCTTCATGGCCTAACCGCGAGCCCGCGGCAATTCGTGCGCTTCGCGCACGATCTGTACGCTCGTGGCCATAACGTGCTCGTGCCGCGCTTCCCCGGGCACGGCTACACGAACCGCATGACGCACGCGCTCGCAGGGCTCAATGACGAGCATCTGCGCGTCTTCGCACGCGCGAGCCTAGATGCGGCGCGAGCGCTCGGCGAGCGGATCACGGTAGCCGGCATGTCGGCGGGCGGGACGCTTGCGCTGTGGCTCGCTCAACGGCAGCGTTTCGATCGCGTCGTCGCGATCGCGCCGTTTCTGGGAGTTGCCATGTTGCCGACGTACTTGACGGGATTCGCAATGCGCTCGTTATTGCGCCTGCCGAATCTGTTCGTCTGGTGGGATCCGGTTCGCCGCGAGCGCCAGCTCCCCGAGCATGGGTATCCGCGCTACGCGACGCACGCGATTGCATATCTCTATCGTATCGCCGACGACGTGCTGCGCGATGCGAAAGCACGTCCGCCGCAAGTGCGCAGTGCCGGCTTCGTTTTCAATCCCGGCGAGGCTTCGGTGAGCAATCGTGCCGTTCGTGCCCTCTCCGCGTCGTGGAAGCGCCTGGGCGCCAACGTGGACGACGTCGTGCTACGCAACATGCAGCCGTCGCACGATATCATCGAACCGGAGCGCAACGTCGCGCTGGCGGCGCGCCTCTACCCGGAGATCTTGAATGCCATCGACCCGCAAGCATAGGCGCCGCGCGTGGGCGACGACCAGGAGCGAGTCGCACCCGGGAGACCGGGAACATTCTCAGGCGACCGCTGCGACGGCTGCGGACAGAAGGCCAATCGCAGCAACGGCTGCGAATGTCGCGGCGAGCACACGCTTGGGGAAGACCGAGCGCACGATGTAGAGCGAGGGCAGACTAATCGCCGGGAGCGTGATCAGGAGTACGATCGCGCCCGCCGTCCCCATGCCGTGGGCCATAAGCGTTTGGACGATCGGAACTTCGCCCGCGGTCGGGATGACGAATGCGGTGCCCGCGAGCGCGAGCAAGGTCAAGCCGCCGACGCCGTGCGCCGCCGATACGATTGCCGCCGGAAAAAGCCATGCACGGAATGCGCCGAGCAAGAAGACGATGATCACGTAACCCGGCAGGATCGTCAACGCTTCGCGCCAGAGTTCTCGACCAAAGGCACGTGCGAGCGCGCCCGCGTTGGTCTTCTGCTGCTCGATCGGAGCGAGCTCGAGCGACACTTTTCCCCCGAGACCGTCGGCGTCGGGAGCAAGTCGGTACGCTACCGCCACCACGACCACGATCATCGCGATGCCCGCCAGCAACCGAACGAGCGCGAAGCTCCAGCCGAGTACGAATCCGATGAAGATGAGCACGGCGGGATTGAGCACGGGATTTCCAAGCAGGAACGCGAGCGCGCCGCCGACGCTCGTGCGCTGATTGCGCATGCCGACCACGATCGGTGCGGTACAGCACGTGCACATCATTCCGCCGAGCGAGAGCGCGCCCGCGACGGCGGCGCTGCGCGCGCCCGAGGCACCGAGCAATCGGTAGAGCCAGGCACGCGGTACGAAAACCTGCACGGCGGCGCCGAGCAAGAACGCGACGACGACCGCCTCCCAAACCGAGTTGAAATAGGAGGCGGCATAGCCTAAGGCCGCGTGCCATCCCACTGCCGGCGGGACGATCGTCTTGCCGGTAACGATCGAGGAACCGATCGCGTGCGTTGCTGCGGCGAGGTGCGCCTTATGCCAATATGGAATCCACTTGACGTAGGCAACGCCTACGATCGCCAGGGCGATGAAGGCGAGGGTTCCGAAGAGCAGCCGGCGCTGAGTTCGCTGCGGCTCGAGCGTTGCGGATTCAAACATACTTCTTCAATCGCGGCCAGAGATTCGCAAGCGGTACGCGGATGCCTTTGCAGACCATGATCGGCATATCGTCCTCGTATGGCATGACCCACGGGGCGGTAAACGTGGCGGCACGCTTGCTTGACTGAAAGAGATGTTCTCTTGCTCCGCAATCCCCGTTTACGTCGATGATCACGTTTCCGCTGTACCCATGCGTTCCCCAAATCCAATAGTTGTTGTGTCCGGACAACGCAGGCGGCAGGTGATCGGTACGCCCGAAGACGTCGATCGCAGCGGCTTCGCCATAGTTGCTCGCGACGATCGCTGCCTGCGCGCGTTGCGCGGGAGGAAGCGATGCGTAGACGCGCGCGACGGTGGCGGCGAGTTGCGGCCAGCCGTGCATGTCGGCGAAGTCTTGACCGAGCGCAGGCATGCGGTGATTTTCGGTCGCCGTGCTGACGTGCAGTTTTCGCGCAAGGATCTGTTGGTAGGCGGCGAGTTGAGTCTCGGGAAGAATCGGTTCCACCAGGGGAAGGGCCCACAGCGAGAAACCGACCGCGGCGGCTGCAACCAGCGGCCGCAGCAGAGGAATGCGCTGCGTCCACGCCTCGATTGCGACGGCACCGCTCGCAATGAGCAGCGGATAGACGTCGGCAGGATAGTAATGTTTGCCGCGAAGCACGATCATCGTCGCGATCAAGAGCACGTACGTCCAACCGACCCAGCGCAGTCGCGCTTGGACGAACGCCCGAATGAGGCCGATAAGCCACACCGGCGCGAGTAAGGGATTCGTGATCAGCAGCTCTTCGATGACGTACGCAAGCGGCGAGAGAACGACATTCTTTCCGTTTGTTTGATCGTTACGGAGCAGCTGCCACATCGGAAACTGGTGCGACGCCTGCCAGATGAAGTTGGGCAACACGACGATCGCCGCGAGCGCCATCCCCGCCGGGAACCACCGCGTGAGAAGTATTTTGCGCGACGGTGAGAGCGCGATGCCGGCGAGCAATGCCGCAGCGAAGAAGAGCACGCTGTACTTCGCCTCGCCCGCGACGCCGAGCGCGGCGCCGGCGGCCAGCCACCATCGCGGGTTAGCGCCGCTCGCAAGACGCGAAACGTAGAGCGCGGCCAGCGGCCAAAGCCAGAGGCCGGCCATGTCAGGACCGACTTTTTCACCGAAAGCGCAGAGGACCGGCGTCAGTGCGACGACGATCGCGCCGAGAATTTGGGCGAATCGCCCGCCTCCCCACGTTTGCACGAGCCGGCACGTAACGAAGACGCCCGCGGCCGCGAAGAGGGCGGCGGTCGCGCGCAATGCGACCAGCGACAGGCCGAAGATCTGCGACCCTGCGGCGATCAGCGGCACGAGCGGGGGCTGATCGACGTACCCCCACGCCGGGTGCCGGCCGCAGACGATGAAATACAGCTCGTCGCGGAAGAAACCGTAATGCGGATTTGCAGCGAGATGGAAAAGAAAGGTCAGCCCCGCGGCGATCCAGGCGAGGCGTCCGGACAACGTTGCTATGCGAGGCTCGGTAGGGGAAGTGAGGGTCGCGTCGCGAGATCCGGGCGCACGGATGTCGTCCGTTCGAGGGCCTCTTCCATCAACTCGAGCGCTTTATCGAGTTGCGGATCGCGGCCCTCGCGGTAATCTTGCGGCGCGATGTCGACTTCGTAGTCCGGCTCGGTTCCGTAATTCTCCACGTCGAAACCGACGTCCGTGAACCAGAACGAGTATTCGGGTTGCGTCGTCACCGTGCCGTCGACGAGATGGTGGTAGGGCTCGATGCCGATGACGCCGCCCCACGTCCGTTTTCCGACGAGCGGTCCCAGTTTGTAGAGTTTGAAGCAATGACTGAAGATGTCGCCGTCGGAACCGGCGAACTGATTGGTGATCGCGACGAGCGGGCCATCGACCGATTCAGGCGGATACGGCATCGGGCTGCCGTACCTCGGAATGTCGTAGCCGACGCGTTTTCGTGCCAGCTTCTCGAGGAGCAACGGCGAGACGTGCCCGCCGCGATTGTAGCGCACGTCGACGATGAGTCCGCGACGGTCGAACTCGGTTAGATAGCCGCGATGGAACTCTGCGAATCCCCAAGGCCCCATGTCCGGGATGTGCACGTAACCGACGCGATCGCCGCTGCGCTCGTGGACGTACGCGCGTTTCGCTTCGACCCACGCCCGGTATCGTAATGCCGATTCGCTTGCAAGTGCTTTGACGAGCACGCTGCGTTCGGGACTGCGGCCGCGCCGTATCGTCAGCGCGATCTCGCGGCCGGCGGAGTTCACGAGCAAACGGTCGGGTGAATTTTCGGAAGAGAGGCGGCGCGCGCCGATTGCCACGAGCACGTCGCCCGGCTCGACGTCAAGGCCTGGCTCGGCCAGCGGGGAGTCACCTTCGCGGTTCCACGAATCGCCGCGATAGATGCGCTCGATGCGATATCCGCCCGCCTCTTCGTCCCACGAGAAATCCGCCCCGAGAAAGCCGCGCTGATACTGGGGTGGTTTGCGGAAATCGCCGCCCCATTCGTACGCGTGCGACGTTCCAAGTTCGCCATGCATCTCCCAGATGAGGTCCGAAAGCTCGGTGCGCGTGCGGACGCGTTCGAGCACGGTGTGGTAGCGATCGTAGACGCGATCCCAGTCGATGTCGCTCATGTCCTCGACCCAGAACTGCTCCGTCTGCAAACGCCATGCTTCACGGAACATCTGCGCCCATTCGTCGCGCGGGGCGACCTCGACGCTGGCGCGATCGAGGTCGATCCAGCCGCTCCTACGCCCCGTCTCGGTCGGCGGCTTCTGTTCCTCGCCGTCTTCGGGAAGATCGCAAAGCGCATCGATCGCTCGCAGGCGTTCCTTCGAGCGGTAGAGCAGCGTGCGACCGTCGGCTGCGAGCCTGATCTCTCCGACTTCGTGGGCTATCGTGGCGCAACGCTGCTGTTCGAAATCGTAAGCGACGAGCGCTCCATCGTCCTCGTCCTCATGCTCCTCCCGCGGAAGCGGTTTGATCCCGCGTATCGGGAAACGTGTAAAGAGTACGCGATTGCGAGCGGCGACGATTTGCCGGTAATCCCCTTCCTCAACCGGAAAGCCGAGCACACGTCCGGTGATGCCTGCGAAATCTATTGTTACGTCGGCGGCCTTGCCGTTGGTTTTTTCATCGCGGTCGCGATGCTGGTGATCGCGGTGAACGGGATGTGGCTTCGGGAGGAACGGGGAGGGCACGTCGGTGCGTAACGTGACGACGAACGGCCGATGCGCTTGCGGAAAACTTAAATGAAATTGCAGCGCATCGTAAACCGGATTGAAATCGCGCATCGAAATGAAGTAGAGGTACCTCCCTTGCGGGTCCCATGCCGGAGAACTGTCTTCGCGTAACGGCGGCGTCACGTCGTGAACGCGACCAGACTTGACCTTCGCGATGCGCAGGATCGAGGTGCCGATCTTCGGCGACCACGCGTAGGCCACGAACCTTCCATCGGGCGAGAATGCCAGATCGGCGATGCGCCGCGCCGGGCTCTTGTCGACGACGCGCATCGTTCCGTCGTCGAGATCGAGCAAGCGCAGCTCGTGGCGATGGTTTGCGAAGGCGATCACATCGCGCGTTGGCGACGCGGCAAGTTCGGTAATGCGGCCGACGTCACCGGTGGTGACGAGCTTCGCTTCGGCAGCACCCGATGCGTCGTGAACTTCGAGTTGCTCGTATCCGTTACGATCGGTGACGCAGACGAAGCGATTGCCGTCGCAGAGCCATTCCGTCAAACGATAACGTGCCCGGCTGCCGACTCCGTGACGGGTGACCGCGCCTTCGAAGAGCGGCATCGTCGATATCTGACCGCGGGCCACCAGCGCGAGACGCGTACCGTCAGGATGCGGCGCGACGTGCTCGAGGGTTTCAGCCGCGCTCTCGAAGCGCCGAACCGTCTGCGGCGCCGCCGAGTTGGTCGCGATCTCGATATCGCGTACGTCGTCCCTTGCGACGTCGTAGCAGACGATGCGTCCGCCGCGCGAGTAGACGATGCGCGAACCGTCGGTCGACGGAAAACGCGCGTAGTACTCATTCTCGTGCGTGTGGCGTCGCACGTCTCCGCCCGCCATCGTGCACGAGTAGATGTTTCCGATGCCGTCTTGGTCGTCCAAGAAGAATATTCGGTCCGCGATCCACATCGGCCAGGTCGGATTGCCCTCCGGGAGATTGAGCTTCGAGAAGTTTCCGGCGCCGGAGGGATCGATCCAAATCTCGCCCGCCGTGCCGCCGCGATACCGCTTCCAGCGAGCGGGATCGTTCGCGTTTCGCCCGATGGCGAGCGCACCGTGCGAACCGAATGCAATCGACTTCGCGTGGCCGATGGGCATTTGACGCGGCGATCCTCCGTCGGCCGCAACGAGGTACGGCTGAGTCTCGTTGGGATACCACGCGCCGGGGTTGGCGACGAAGGCGACGCTGTTGCCATCCTCGCTCCAGCCGGTCGTGCACGCTATCGTGCCGCCTAAGTAGGTGAGCCGCCGGGGGCTGCCCCCCTCGATCGGCATGACGTAGACTTCGGGATGGCCTTCGTCGGTGGAGACGAACGCGATCCTGGTTCCGTCGGGGGAGATGCGTGGGAAGGAGCACTCGCCGAAACTCACCGTCAGGCGGTTTGCGGCGCCGCCATCGGCGCTCACGCTCCAGAGGTCGTCCTCGCAAACGAAAACGATGCGCTCCCCCGCGATCGCCGGATAACGGTAATAGCCCTCGTTGCCCATGTGCTCGGGAAGGGTTGGCGGCGGGCCTGGTTCCACCCGCTAGAGCTTGCGCGATGCTTCACTTTGTAGTACAAAGTAAAGGATGCTGCAGCCCGTCTCGCTCACCGAACTGCCCGAACACGTCGCCGTCATCATGGATGGGAACCGCCGCTGGGCCCGGAGCCACGGCCTTCCCGTTGCGGAAGGGTACCGTCGCGGCGTGCTGGCGTTGCGCGAGGCCGTCCGGGGGGCGCTCGAAGCAGGCGTGCGCCGCCTGACCGTCTACGGTTTCTCGACCGAGAATTGGAGCCGGACCCCCGGGGAAGTCAGCTGCATCATGCAGCTCTGCGCGGCGGTCGCCCGGACCGAGAAGCCGGTGCTCCTCGAGCAGGGCGTGCGCGTCGAAGCGATCGGCGATCTCGACGCGTTCGCGTTTCCGGCGCGTGCCGCGGTGCGCGATCTTGTGCGTGGCACCGCGCACAACACTCGCCTCACCTTGACGCTCGCGCTCAACTACGGCGCGCGCGAGGAGATTTTGCGTGCGGCGCGCGCGATTGCCAAGGACGTTGCGACCGGGCGCCTATCGCCCGAGCGCGTCGACGAGCACGCTCTGCGCGAACGAATGTACGCGCCGCATGCACCCGATCCCGATTTGCTCATTCGCACCGGTGGCGCTCAGCGTATCTCGAATTTCCTGCTCTATCAGCTCGCGTATACGGAGCTGCTGACGCTTCCCCTGATGTGGCCCGATTTTACCGCGGACGACTTCGCCAACGCTCTGCGCGCCTTCAGCGAGCGTCGCCGCAATTTCGGCGCCTAAGCTCGCATCGAGGTTTGCCCGCCCCGGCCGCTCGTCGCTCGCCGTCCTGACTCGCTCCTAACCCTATTGATTCAGTAGTCTACGCAGCGAGGCGAAGAGCATCGACGCGTTTTCTATTTGCACGATCGACACAACGAGCTGCGGCGTTTGCGTACGGACCTCGAAAGGTTCGATCGTTTCGGACTCCGCGAACGGAATCGCAACGTCGCCAGCGAGCGCCCGGAAGAGCAGTTCTGCGTAGAGTGCGTTCCCCCAGCCGAAATCGGAGCGTGTGAACCGCCAGTAGCCGTTATCGTAGAAACTCTCGTGGATGAGGCCGTCATGGCTGTCGGTCTCTGCAAGCGTAGTGATTGCGGTCGCGACCTCCACTGAAGACGTCGAAGTCAGCGCGCGGGCGATGATGCCGAGCGGCCAGACGTTATCGACCGGCGTGTGATCGCTGCCCAAGCCCTGCGCGTAACGCCCGCGATAGAAATACGGGTCGGCGGAGCTC
Organism: bacterium; assembly: GCA_021807065.1. Classification (GTDB taxonomy): domain Bacteria; phylum Vulcanimicrobiota; class Vulcanimicrobiia; order Vulcanimicrobiales; family Vulcanimicrobiaceae; genus Tyrphobacter. The sequence goes on along the minus strand of JAKAPO010000037.1, from coordinate 3,489 downwards.
AGCGAAAAGTTCCGCGTGTTCACGTACGCCGGATCGAATGCCGAGCACCATCCCAGATACGGCAGCGAAACGAGGTCGGGAAGGTTCGCATCGTCCATCAACGCGTCGTTGCCGAGACCGTCTGTTTCGTACACGTAGATCCACCCACCGTACTTCGGATCGTAGATACGCCCGTAGAGGTCAATTCCGGTCTGGACGCGCCGTGCGAGCGCGTTCGCCGCGGAAGCAAGTGCTCGGTCACCATAGCCCACGAGAGCGAGCTGCGACAGGTCCTGCAACGCTACCACTGCGATCGCGTTCTGCGGGATGTTGAAGCGATACCGCACCGGATCGTCGGACGGCCGGAACGCTCCCCAGATCATCCCAGTATCCGGGTTGTACGCATTCGCGGTCGGAACGTGGTACGGATAAACGTAACGGCTGCAGCGCGCGTGACGTTCCTCGCACGCGTACGTCGTCACCACTTGACGCATCGCGCGGTGGAGGGCGTTCGTAAAGATGGAACGGTCACCGGTCGTGCGCCAATACACCCATGCCAGCACCATCGGCCATGCCGGCGAATCGACCTCCCACTTGCGTTCCCAGATATGGTAGCTTGCTTGGAACGCGTTCGCGTAGGGATCGGTGAGGATATTGCGTGCGTCGCGCTCGATGACGCCGGCCGTACGGCTGCGCAGCGCCGGAAAGTACGGTTCGAAGCGAACGTAAGGAATGGTCTGGGCTGCCGAGTCGCGCAGCCACATCGCCGGGATGTCGCCCGTCTGCACGTACGTCGTTCCGTCGTTTTCGCGGAAAAAGTCGTGGAAGAGCGTATGGAAGAGCGTCGCCGATTCAATTGCGCGATGACGCCGTCCGGTAAGCGGTACGATCAACGTCTGCGCATCCGCCGGCAGGATCGTTGCGAGAATGAGTGCGCCGATAAGCAAATGGCGCAAGGCGCTTATCAGTGCAGTGCGTCCTCGAGGATGCTGAGGGCGAGCGGACCAAGGTCGACCTTGTCTTGGTTGCACAGGATGACGACGCCGAGATGTTTGGACGCGACGATAGCCATGTACGACGAATACCCTTCAATGTAGCCGCTGTGCCAAGCGACCGCGAGCCCATCGAAGTGGCCGGCTATGAAACCCATGCCACCAAGCATGCGGTGCAGATCACGTGCGTTTACGACCCGGCCAAGCAACAAATCGTCCATCCAGCGGGCGAGGTCTGGAGCATTCGATTCCAAATCTGCGGCGGCAAATGCAAGCGTTGGCGAGCCGGCGGCGATGCTTCCCTCCGCTCGGCCGGCCTCGGGTACTATCGGCTGCCACGTCGCGGTAGCGCGCAGGCGGAGCGGTCCCAAGAGATCGCGGTGAAGCCACGCCGCCAGGGGCACGTGCGTGACGTCTTGCACGATCATTCCCAATAGCACGTAGTCGGTGTTGCTGTACCGCCACCGGGTTCCCGGGCGGAAGTCGAGCGGCAGCGAGCTGACGCGCCGCACCAAGTCTTCGGGCGAGACCGGATTGCGAGCGCCGCGCTCGAATCCAGGCAGTTGCGCGTAATCTGGTATGCCGCTCTCGTTTGCGAGGAGATCCCGAATCGTTACGTCTCGCGCGTTGGCGTACCACGGAACGTATTTCCCGAGCGTATCGTCCAGCGAAAGCTTCCCGCGTTCGGCGAGACGGAGCACGAGTGCGGCGACGAACGGTTTTTCGAGTGAGGCGACGGCAAAAATCGTACCGGTTTGGGTACGAATCGTGCGGCGCCGGTCGGCAAAACCGTAACCACGCGCGTAGATCACGCGACCATCGCGTACGATCGCAAGCGAAAGCCCGGCGATATGGTGATCCCCCATCACGTAACGCACGATGTGATCGATCCGGCCCGTCGTGCGGGAAGAGAGAGCGAGCGCGAGCAGCGCGGCGTGCACCACTCGCGCTTTCGCCGCATCTTGCAGGTCCGCCTCGACGGCGAACGCAAAGTGGCTCTCCCTTGAACGAGCTCTTACGCGAATTCAACGAAGGCAAACCACGAGCGTTAGCCCGCGCGATTTCGCAGTGTGAATCCGGCGAAGGCGCGCCGCTCATCGCCGCGCTCTACGCGCGTACGGGCAATGCGGTGACGGTCGGTCTGACCGGGCCGCCCGGTGTCGGCAAGTCGACGCTCTCAGCCGGATTGGTTCGCAAAGCGCGTGCGCTAGCCAAACGCGTCGGCGTCGTCTCGGTCGATCCGAGCTCTCCGTTCTCACACGGTGCGTTGCTCGGCGATCGCATCCGCTTGAGCGAACACTTCACCGACCCGAACGTCTTCATTCGCTCGATGGCGAGTCGCGGGCACATCGGCGGCCTCGCGGGAGCAACGGCCGATGCGGTCTTGCTGATGGATGCGTTCGGATTCGATCTCGTGCTGATCGAAACCGTTGGCGCCGGTCAGAATGAAGTCGAGATTGCGGAACTCGCACAGACGACGATCGTCGCATTGCAACCGGGAAGCGGCGATTCGGTGCAAGCGCTCAAGGCCGGCATCATGGAAATAGCCGATATCTTCGTCGTGAACAAGGCCGATCACCCGATGGCGCAGCAGCTCTATCGCGAAATCCGTTCGATGATGCAGATATTGGAATACTCCGGTTGGGTTCCGGAGCTGCTGATGACGCAGGCTATCGAGGGCGTTGGGGTCGGCGAACTGTGGAACGCGATCCAGCGCCACGCGGCATATTTGAACGAAAGCGGCGAGATTGGACGTCGCCGTAAAGAGGCGTTCGCGCATCAGGTGCGCCAGATCGCGGCAGGTCGCATAGGCGGGCTGCTCGATCGAGCGATCGCTACCGACAGCGGGGACGGCGACCCGTACGCGGCCGCGGCCCGCGCATTGCAGACTCTCGGCGTTGCGGAATGAGCCGAGCCCGGGTCGCGTGAACCCCTAAATCGTGGCGAAGATGATCGAGCGGCCGAGCGGGCTCGGGGCACAGATGACGCCCGAGTTCGAGGCTCAGGGAAGAGAGTGGGAGCGGGCATCGCGGGCTGGGAGGCGCCGTAAGGGTCCCGGCTCGGGCGGGGTTGACCGCACGATCTCGGACGTGCCGCTTCGCAGCGTCTACACGCCAGCCGACGTAGCGCACCTCGATCTCGCGCGCGACCTGGCGTTTCCCGGCTCGTACCCGTACACGCGAGGCCTGCATCCGAACGGATACCGCGACCGTCTCTGGACGATGCGCCAATTCGCAGGGTTCGGCACGGCGCGGCAGACCAACGAACGCTACAAGTTCTTGCTCGGGCAGGGGCAGACGGGCCTTTCGGTCGCTTTCGACATGCCGACGCTCATGGGATTCGACTCAGACGCGCCGCAGGCGCGCGGCGAAGTCGGTCGCTGCGGCGTCGCCATCGATTCGCTCGCCGATATGGAGGTGCTCTTCGATGGCATCGACATGGGCGAGATCACGACGTCGATGACCATCAATGGCCCTGCGGCGATTGCGTTGGCACAATACGTCGCCGCCGCCGAGAA
>JAKAPO010000316.1 GCA_021807065.1 bacterium | reverse complement strand
GCCTTACAACGCTTGGCGCGACTCGCTGAGATGGTGACCCGGTGGATCTTGCGGTGACAAACCGCCCTCCTTCTGCGTTACGCGCACGACGTGCGTTGTACTCGTACCGAACTGCGTCGGTACGCTTTGATGCTACTCCCATCGCCGGAGAGTTGCAAGGGGCTACGGCGTCGATGTCGCCGTCGCCGCCGGAGCAAAACCGCTTGCAGTCGCCCGCGTTTGCGTGGCCGCGACATACACGTTTTGGTCGACGAAGGCGTGAAACGCATTAAGACACGGAATAGGTGGAAGACGGCAGCGCGCAAACTTATTGAAGCGCGAAGTCGCGGGCCTGCAAGAACCTCGACAAAGCGCGGGATACGCTCGCGCTCCAGCGCACGAACCAGCGCGCCGTTCGCGTCGCGATGAGGAAGTGGGGCTGCCAATAATAGCCGCGGCACACCTCACCGGACGGCACGGGCGGCGGCTGCGGATCGATCGAATGAACTATACTAATCGCGAAAGGAAGCCCTGCGTCACCGGAACGCACGCGCACAAACGGGGATTTTTGGCTGTGAAGCTGGCTCGCTTCCGTGGACACTTGCCGCTTAGCGGCGAAGGAGCCCCCTATGGCCAAGAATCCCTCCTACCCGCCGGAGTTTCGGAGGAAGATCGTTGACCTGGTGTGAGCGGGCAGACCCGCTCGTGCGGTCGCTCAGGAATTCCAACTTTCGCGCCAGAGCATCGCGAATTGGTGCAAGCAGGATGACCTCGATAGCGGCCGCCGATCCGATGGCTTGACCTCGACGGAGCACGAGGAAGTTTCCCGGCTGCGAAAGCGCGTTCGACAGCTCGAAATCGAGCGCGAAACCCTTTCAAAAGCCGCGGTGTGGTTTGCTCGCGAGACTGATTCGATCCCACCAAAATCTTCGAATTCGTGAGAGCGTACCAGGCCCGTTGGCCGATTGCCACGCAGTGCCGAGCGCTGGGCGTCTCGACCAACGGGTAAAGCGCGTGGTGTCAGTGTGCTCCGTCACAACGACGACAAGACGATCTCGTGCTCGGCCGTCTTGCCACCGATGAGTTGCGTTTGCGATCATGCGGGAGCAGCGTTCACATTATTTGAGGACGTGCGAGAGAACGAGAATACCTACGAGCAGCAACCCTGCATTCCATCCGATGTGGGCGATAAGCGCGGCACCCAGCGAGCGATGGCGGTAGCGCAACCAAGTGAGCCATGCCGCAAGCGCATAGATGCTCCACTCCGCAAAACCGTTGGCATGATTTGCCAAGAACAGCAGTGCGCACAGGACGGCGCCCGCCGCGCTGAACCACGGCCGCAGCCGTGCCCCTCCAAGCAGATCGCCCACCTTGCCGAATCCTTGCTGTAATCGCGTCTGCAACCAAACGCGAAAGACGATCTCCTCGCCAAATGGAGCGAGGAGCAGCGCGGCGATATCGCGAGGGCCAAAAATAAGATTTGGGGCAAATTGGTAGGCCGGGTCGTTGGCGAGGAATGAGAGAAGCCACGTTACAAGTCCAACGACCAGAACCATAATAGCGCTCGGAGCAAGCCCGTAAATCCACATGGCCCGAGTGCTCAGATCGCCGCGAAGAAGCTCGACGAACAGCGCGCGATGCGGCAATATCAAAACCAAAAGGCTAATAAAGTATATGAATGTGTATGCAACTAGAATTGACGATCCTGCGCGAAGCACTTGCATCGCGAGACCAAGGAAGAAGAGAATTATGATGGTCGCCGCAAAGATAGCCGGCACGGCGATATCGAGCCGCGCAACCTTTACAAATCTAATGAACCGCTGCTCGTCACGCTCAGCCAGAGACAGTTCGCCTATATCGTCGTGGTTACGGTATACCGCGTTTTGTATCATATCGCGCGTTTCCAATTGGGGCGAGGGAACTACATTGCAGCAACCCTCGCGCCCCATCTAACTTGAGCTCTTCTCTATGCCGTGGTGTTCACAATCGAACCCGCGGACTGCATGCCGGCGTACACGGCTTGGACCGCACTAGAAAGGTACGGAAGAACCCCGGCTTTCTGGGCCGAGCTTACGAGATTTAGCGCGAGCGCCTTATCGGCCGCCGTGAGCGTCGACGACGCGGGAGTTTGGGTCTGAGAAGTTTTCGCGCCCGATGCAGGATCGGTAAGCCATTGGCCAGCCTCGTCGATCGCGCTATTTAGAAAGTCAACAAAGTTCTTCCCGGCTTGCCCCAAGGCCGACATGATGCTCGAGCCATACTGACCCCATAACGCTTTCATAGCCTTCTGCGCTAGGTAGGCGCCGCCGCCCTGTTCTGCACCTTTTAGGAAATTCTGAAATGCTTCGATGATCGGATTGTTGGCAATTGGGCCCGGCGATCCCGAACCTTTGTGGGTGCTGACGCCGCCGCCGCCGCCGTCGACCGGGCTTTGGTGCATAGTAAGGCCCGTGAGGTCCATCGGCCCGCCGCCGTGGCCGTGAGCCACGACCGTAACAATAGTCTTAAGTGTGGGGGGGGGGGGGGGAGGTGCTCGTTGATGCTGGAGCGACGCTCGAAATTGACGACATATGAATCCCTTCAGAAAAAATGTTGTAGTCTTAAAGGTGCCCCTGACAGTCATGATCCATCAGGCCAGAGGCGTGAGCTGC
>JAKAPO010000315.1 GCA_021807065.1 bacterium | reverse complement strand
GTTCGCGACGATCATGCAGCGCTTCGACTCGACGATGCCGATGCCGCAGATCATGCCGGCTGCAGGAGAGTCTCCGCCATACATATCGTAGGCTGCGAGCGCGCCGATCTCGAGAAAGTCCGCGCTCGCGTCGACGAGGCGTTCCACGCGTTCGCGCGCGGTGAGCTTCCCGCGCGAGCGGTGGCGCTGCGTCGCCTCTTCGCCGCCGCCGGCGCGAACCGCCGACAACCGTTCGCGTAGCTGCGCGACCAACTGCTCCATCCGCGCGGCGTTACGCTTGAAGTCGGCGCCGTTGCGGTCGAGCCGTGAACCCAAGGTGCTCATGACGGCCGCGGCCTTCCGGTGAGGAAATCGTTAGACCTGCTGTTTGCGCCTCGCGCAAACGGCAGCGGAGGCGTAGACTACGACCATGACTGCGATGACGGCTACTCGCTCGCATATCGACGTTGCAGGTATCCTCCGTCCCGCCGGAGTCCTCGACGCGCAGGCGGCGCTCGCGCCGTACCAGGGCAGGCTCGACGCGCGTCTAGCAGCGCATCTGCTGCGGCGAGCCGGCTTCGGCAGCGCGCCGGACGATATCAGGAGCCTGACCGGGATGCAGGCCGGTGATGCCGTCGAGAGGCTCGTGCGCTTTCCGTCTGCGGCAGAGCTGCCGCAGCCCGATGACGTGTACGATCCTGCCAGCCTTCTGCAACAGTACGGTTTCCGCGGCCTGCGTGCGCTCGATGCCGATCAGCGCCGCCAATTATTCAAACAGGTACGGCGCAGTGAGATCCGGTCGATTGCTTCGCTGCAGCTGTGGTGGCTGAACCGCATGCTCGCGACGCCGGCGCCGCTGCAAGAGAAGATGACGTTCTTCTTTCACCGGCACTTCACGACCGCTGCGATTCAAAAAGGCGTATCGCCGGCGATGGTCTACAACCAGAACCGGCTCTTCCGCAGTTACGCGCTCGGTAACCTTCGTGAACTGACGCGCGCCATCTCTAAGGACGCGGCGATGCTGCTCTACCTCGACGGCGCCGATAACGTCGCCGCGCACCCCAACGAGAACTACGCGCGCGAGCTGATGGAACTCTTCACCTTGGGTGTCGACAACTACACCGAAGAAGACGTCCGGCAATCGGCGCGCGCGTGGACGGGCTGGCGCGTCGTCCGGCTCACCGGACGCGTCTTTTTCGCACCGCGGCTCCACGATAGCGGCGTAAAGACGTTTCTCGGCCGAACCGGAAATTTCGATGGCGACGATGTCGTCGACATCATCTTCTCGAAGCCGCAGTGCGCACGCTTCTTCGCGACAAAACTGCTGAGCCTCTTCGTCTACGATAACCCCGAACAAGAACTCGTCGAAGGTATCGCGGATTCCCTACTGCGCCACGATTACGCGCTCGCGCCCGTCGTCTCGGAGATCCTGCGCAGCAACGTCTTCTACTCGTCTCGCGCCTATCGGGCGCTGGTGAAGACGCCTGTCGAGTTCGTCGTCGGAGCGTACAAAGCGTTGGGCGTCACGCAAATCGATGCAAGCGCACTTTTCGCGCTGCGCAACATGGGCCAGATTCTTTTCTATCCGCCCAACGTCGCCGGTTGGCCTGGCGGTGAAAACTGGCTGACGAGCCAGATGATGATCGCGCGTCAGAATTTCCTTGCCGGGCTCATCAATGCGAAGGTCATGGGCGAATCGTCGTGGCTCGGCGAGATACCAATGGATCCGGCTCAGGCGACGCACGTGCTCGTCGACGCGCTCCTGCAAGGCGACGCTTCGCCGGCGGCCTACACACAGCTGAAAGCCTACCTCGAAGGCGCCGGTACGTCAGCGCTCGCAATGCTCGGCGCGGAGAACCTCCAAGAGCGTATCCATGGAGCGGCATACCTCACGATGGCGATGCCCGCATACCAGCTATCATGAAAACTACAGGGGTCCCATGCGGAGCGCAACGTGCGAGGTCATTAACGTGAAGAGAAGCAATTTCCTAGCCGGTTCTTTGAGCGGGCTCGTCGTGGGCGCGAACGCCGGGCACGTCTTTGCTCGCGCTTTGGCTCAAACGCCGCTGCCCGGATTGCCGGGCGCCGAGAATCGCTGCCTCGTGCTCGTGAACTTGCAAGGCGGGAACGACGGCCTGAATTGCATCGTGCCGCACGGGAACCCCGATTACTATCGGGTTCGGCCGTCGCTTGCGATCCCGCAGAGCCAAGTACTCGCCATCGACTCGCAACTGGGCTTCAATCCGAGCATGACCTCGCTCAAAGGCATGTATGACAAGGGAGGCGTTGCCGTGGTGCAGGGCGTCGGGTATCCCAATCCCGACCACTCGCATTTCCGTTCCACGGAAATTTGGCAGACGGCCGCGCCGGACCGTTACGAGCATACGGGTTGGATCGGCCGTTATCTCGACGATGCCGATTTGCCCCAGAGCAATCTCTTCAACGGTGTTTCGCTCTCGCCGATCCTTCCCGAAGTGATGGTCGGTACGAAAGTGGACGTGCCGGCGGTTGCGAGTGAGGCGGCGTACGGGCTTCGCATCGATCGCAACCCGACGTACGCCCGCACCTATGCGAATCTCGTGCGCGATGGGCGACTGCCCTTCACTTCCCCGTACCTGGCGCACGTCATGGAGATCGAAGATCGGTCACAACGCGGATCCGA
>JAKAPO010000314.1 GCA_021807065.1 bacterium | reverse complement strand
GTCGACCACGCCGCACGTCGGACCGCCGCGCGATATCGCCGCGGTCGAGTCGCTGGTCTACACCTATACGCACCATCATTATGAGACCGGAACGGTTATCGTCGTCGGCGATGCGGGGTACGTCGACTTTTTCGTCCCGCCGGTCGCCGGCGGACAGATCTTCGCAAAGAAGATTGCGGGACGATGGCGCGTCGTGGCGACCAGCGGCGATGACGCACCGACGCCGGCAGAGTGGTCGGCGCGCTCGCATGGCACACTCACCGTCGCGCAGATCTGCGCGGTCGAGCGGCATATCCCCGACATGCCGAAGCCACCCGGCTGTACCAGCTGGTGAAAGTATCAGCGAAAACCACTGCCTCGGAGAATCAGCTGAAGAGGAGCGCGTGCAGAGCATCGATCTGACGGGCGGCTTCCCGTTGTCCGACGCATTCGCTCGGCCGATTCGTTACTTACGCGTCTCGGTGACCGACAAGTGCAATCTGCGGTGCGTCTATTGCATGCCCGAGGGCGGGCTGCCGTGGCTGCGACGCGAGGAGATTCTCTCCTACGAGGAGATCGCACGCGTCGTTGAAGCCGCGGCTTCCGTCGGCGTGCGCGCGATCCGGTTGACCGGCGGTGAGCCGCTACTGCGGCGGAACGTGGAACGTCTGGTTGCAATGATCGCATCGCTCTCGGAAATCGAGGATATTGCGCTCTCGACCAACGGCTTGCTGCTCGACGAGCAGATCGACGCTTTGGCAAGCGCGGGGCTGAGCCGGGTCAACATCTCGCTCGATACCCTGCGGCCGCAGCGCTTTGAGAGCGTCGCCCGCCGACCGGGACTCGAGCACGTGCTGCGGTCGATCGACGCCGCGATTGCGCGCGGCTTGCATCCTGTGAAGATCAACTGCGTCGTCATGCGCGGACGCAACGACGACGAAGTCGAAGATTTTGCGCAACTCTCGCGGCAACTGCCGGTGCACGTACGCTTCATCGAAGCGATGCCTGTCGTCGAGTACGCAGAGGCCCAGCGCGAGGAGTTCGTCAGCGCCGACGAGTTACTCGATCGGCTGCGCACGATCGGCAATCTCCAACCGATCGATGGTCCGGTAGGGAACGGACCGGCTCGCTACTTTTCTTTTCCCGACGCCGCGGGCACGATCGGCGTCATCACGCCGCTCTCGCACGATTACTGCGACCGCTGCAATCGCATTCGCTTGACTGCCGACGGGAGGTTACGCCTCTGTCTGTTCGGCGATCATCACGTCGATCTACGAACCCTGCTGCGCGCGCAAGCGACGCGCGAGGATCTCGCCGCAATTCTGCGGCGTTCGATGCTCATCAAACCAGAGCGCCATCATCTCCGCCTGGGAGAGCCCGCCTCCCGCATGCGAGCCTTGTCCGAAATCGGGGGGTGAGTTCCGCGCCGCCGTCAGTTGCGGGCGATGGTAGATGCGCTCTCGGCACCCTCGCTCGGGATGACAGAGAACGGAAGGCCACGCGTGAGCGTGGCTTTCCTAGTTCACGCTTGCAGAAATTTACTATTTCGTCCGGTGCGGGGCCATGATCTTCGCGAGCATGTTGGGTACGCCGGGGATGCGCTCGAGGTGCGGATAGCGCAGGCCGTTGTGGTAGGCGACGCGATAGGTGTTGACCCAACCGCCGGACTCGGCGACGATTGCGATCGGGCCGCGCGCGTGCTGCGCTTCGCGGATGACGTAACGCAACGCATCGGGTGTGTAGCTCTGCCCGCCGACCGCTAGGATCGTCATACCCGGACCGAGGCCGGCGCTCCACGCCGCGGAACCCTCGCGAACGTCCATGATCTTGCCCTTAGCGTCGATCGACAGCCCGATGCCGTAGCTTTCGTTGACGTAATGGCGCGCCGTCTCGCCCGCGGTGATGAACTCGTTAGGCTTGCTGTTGAAGACTAAGCGCCAACCGCTGCGCGCGAGCTCGCCGGTCGGAGGATGCGGCGAGATGCTGTAGACGTAGCGCTGGAAGAACGCGTGCCAGTCGTACGGCTGTACCTCGTTCAAGTAATGCTCGATATCCTCGCGCGTGTACGTCTTGGTAATCGGTCCAGTCAGTGCGGGCTCGCTATACAAATGGAGGAAGTCGTCGAGGGATTTCTTGCCGTGTGAACGCTCGCGGATGATCGTGTCGACGTCGAGCCAGATCAGCTCGCCCTCGGTGTAGAAATCGCCTGCGGTGCGCCGTAGCCTTGCCCACGGACCACCGGCGCCGTAGTAGAACGGCGCTCCGGTCGTCAAGTCGATGAGCGGGGTCGTCGATCGTCCCGGCTCCTCGTCCATACTCGCGTAGATCGACGCGAGATATTCCGGATACTGCGACGGCTTGCGAATCCCCATGCGGAAAGAGAGCAGATCGCCCAAATACTGGTTCATGCCTTCGTAGACCCAAAGCAGTTCGGTGTGTTCCGGAATCTGAAAGTTCGGCTGCCAGAGATCGAACGGGCGCCGGTACTTGCCGTTCCAGGAGTGCGAGAACTCGTGCGTGAGCAGATCGCCTGCCGCCAGCTGCATCATGGGGTTGGTCAGGAAATCTTCAGGGGCGCGGTTGTCGCTCGACTGATGATGCTCGATGCCCTGAAAACCAATTGCGTTCGAGAGCGTGAGCAGAGGGAGGTCGACGTTACCGTGCAGCGC
>JAKAPO010000313.1 GCA_021807065.1 bacterium | reverse complement strand
TTTCATAGTACGGCGGACAGCACGACGTCCGTCACGGTCGGCGGCTCGGCGAGAAGCGAAAACGCCATGCGCGTTGCACCCCGCAGTACTCGCGGAGGCGAGCAGCAGCAATATGCGCCCAGATTGCTTGCCGTGATCTACAGGCGCGGCTATGCAGCAGTGCAGTCGCGCGCGATCGCGTCCCGCGAGTCGCTGCTCGGCGCGCAGAACGTCCGCACCCTCGATTTTCACTCCATCGGTGAAGTGGAGCATGTGATGGCGATCGATCCGTCGCGAATCGAGAGCGCGGAGTCGGCACTGCGTGGGCAAGCAGGAGTCGTCAGCGTTAGCCGCGTCGCACTTCGCCGGCCGCTTGCGGTAACAACGCCATACTTTCCGAACAATCCGTATTTCGACGGATTCGCCGGCACGTCGGCGCCGTACTATGAAACGAGCAGCATTCCCGGCGAATGGGACGCGCATGCAACCGGACTCGAGTACGCGTTCGGTTACAGTCAAAGCGGGAACGGAAGCGGCATCGTCAACAGCAACGCGCTCGGCAACCCAAGTGTGGCGATTGCGATGATCGATACCGGTCAGGATACGGCGCATCCGGAACTCGCCGGAAAGATCACGCGGCAGCGCTGCTACATCACCGATCCCAACGGCGTGCAATCGCGCTCCAACTTCACGACCGATCCACAGGGGCATGGTACCGATACCGCCGGCATCGCCGCCGACGCTTTGGGTACCGGGCTCGGTTTCGCGGGCGAGGGCGGCAACGTCTCGCTGTTCGGCTATCGCGTCTTCCCGACTCCCGATAGCTACTACCAGTGCGACCAGAATCCGAACACAACCGATCCGACGTGCTCGGCCACGACGGTGGACATCGCCGACGCAATCAACGACGCCGTCAGCGCGGGGGCGAACGTGATCAGCATGAGTCTTGGTGGCAGCGCTTGCACGACGCCCGGCGTCGATCCGGATCCAACGGAGGGCGCAGCCGTGGCTAACGCAATCGCGAGCAACGTGATCGTCGTCGCGGCATCCGGGAACGGTGGCGTCTCGACGGTGGATTCCCCCGCATGCGATGCGGGCGTGATCGCGGTCGGCGCGACGAGCCTCGACGACGGCACGCCGAACGGGACGAGCGCGACCGGCGGAAACGCAGGGGGAACGCCGGCCTCTCCGGTCGAGTATGTCGCTTCCTATTCGAACTCCGGCGCGAGCTGCACGATTCGCAGCGCCAGTTGCTGGGGTATCGTCGCTCCGGGCGGCGATCCTAGCGGCAGCAGCGATTCGGACGACCTGCATTGGATCGAAAACATTTGGACGTCGAATGCCGACGCGTTTTCAACGCAGGATCAGGGCAACTGCGGCGGCGACTATCCGACCGGTACGGGGCCGTCGGATTGCCGCATTCTCATCGCCGGGACGTCGATGGCGACGCCGCGCGTTGCGGGTGCCGTGGCACTGCTGCTCTCGGTAAAGCCGTCGCTGCAATCACCAACGGCGATGAAGGCTGCGCTCTGCAACTACGCGGACGACCTCGGCGATCCGGCCCAAGGCTGCGGCAGATTGAACGTGTACACGTCGATGGCCCACGCCGTGGGCGACCCGTCCCCACCAACCCCCGTGCCCTGAAGTTCGTAACCCATGGCCCGTGAAGGCCCACATGGAAGCGTTAGCCGTAACCGATCGCTGCGAGAACTTTCTGGGTTTCCACCGCCTCGGCAAACGTGGGGAGCCCATTGGGCTTACCTTCGATTGCCGCCGCGAAGTTGTCGTACAGTTCCATCAGAAACGGCACGCTCGCCTGAACGGCGGCAAAGCGCGCGTAAGGTGACGGCTTGCAGCGCAGTTCCGCGGTCTCCTCGGCGTCGACGCTGTAGAGCGTGGTTTCAACGAAATTCTTGCCGCTCTCGACCACGGTACGATTCTCCGCATGCACGGCGACCGTAACCGCGTTCTGTTCCGTCGCGCCATCGGCGCACAGCCGGGCGACGAGCCCGTCACCGTAATCGAGCAGGGCGAACGCGCCGTCGTCAACGTTTGACGTGAACTCCCCTTGCTCGTCGTGGCGGTTCGGGTTTGCGGTGCGCACGAATCCGGCGACGCGCACCGGCGGGCGAGCCGCGAACCAGTTGGACGCGTCGATGACGTGCGATAGCCAGGCACCGGCAATTCCGCCGCCGCGCGTGCGGTCGAACCACCATCCCCGCGGGCGCGTTCCTTCGAGCCGAAGAAAGTCGGTGAGTAGCGTGATTTCGATCTCCCGCAACGGTCTCGCGTGACCGTTGACGATGATCTCCTTGATCGCCTGACGCGCCGGAACCCAGCGAAACTCGTGCACTATTCCGCAAGCGGTGCCGGCGCGGCGCGAGGCATCGAGCATTTCCTGCGCCTGAGAGACGTTGAGTGCGAACGGCTTCTCGCAAAGCACGTGTTTGCCGGCTTCGAGCGCCGCGAGAACGTCGTCGCGATGTACGAACGGCGGGGACGCAACCGTGACCGCGTCCAGCTCGCAACCTTGTAGCATCTGCGCGCACGAGCCGAATGCGTGCTCGATGCCTCGTTCCCTCGCGATGTGCGCCGCGGACGATGGTGACGCAAGGGCTACGACCTGGAAGGCAGGGTTCGAGAGGAGTGCCGGAAGATGCGCTTTGGCTCCGAATCCGGCGCCGGCGATTCCAATGCGAATGCGAT
>JAKAPO010000312.1 GCA_021807065.1 bacterium | reverse complement strand
TTTCCCCATTATCCTGGCAACGTGCGGTCTTTCCGTGGCGGAGAACGACCGTTAAGGTGGCCTGGTTCTTGCGCGGCCTCCTCGGCGGCATTCGAACGACGCATTATCCGAAGAAGATGGAGACCGCCGCCGGAACGACGCCGGGGTTGCCCCTCGGGGTCGAAGGTGCCGATCCGGCGCAGCGGGACCTCGCCGCACTCTGCCCCACGGCGGCCATCGAAAACGCCGGGAGCACGATCGATGTCCATGCGGAACGATGCGTGCATTGTATGCGCTGCGCTCCCGGCGTCGCCCCGAATCCGTTACCTTGGCGCCACGATACCGAGTGGGCAACGAGCGTCGATCGACTCCTCGAAGAGTCGGGGCTCGGACCGGCGTTCAAGAAATCCGTCCACGTGCGCGTGCTCGATGCCGGCGACTGCGGCGCGTGTTTGAGCGAGATCGCTCACCTGAACGATCCACTCTACAACATGCACCGCCTCGGCATCTTCGTCACACCAACGCCGCGTCAGGCTGACGTTCTCCTGATCGTCGGTCCCGTGACGGAACAGATGCGCGCGCCACTCTTAGCAGCGTACGAAGCGATGCCGGAACCCAAACGCGTGATTGCCGTCGGAGCCTGCGCCGCAAGCGGCGGCATCTTCGGGCCGAGCTTTACCTCGGCCGGCGGCGCGCTCGACGTCGTTCCGGTGGACATCGTCGTTCCCGGGTGTCCGCCGCCGCCGTTGGCGATCCTCGATGCGTTGCTCGTCCTCTCCGGCAACGTGGACTGAGGCGGCTCTTGGATCGTTTGTCCACGGGAACCTCGGCTTGTCTTCGCCGCCGAACCAAAACCGGACGCTGCGGGCACGCACGTTCAGCGTTTACTCTACACCGCGGCGTGGGCGCGGTTGTACACCTTCGTCAGCCACGAGGCGTAGCGCGGTTCGCGTCCATTGACGATGCGGTCGTACGTCTCGGAGATGCGGCGCGTCATCGAGCCCATGGAACCTTCGCCGACCGGACGTTGGTCGATCGAAGCCACATAAGCGATGCCTGCCGCGGTGCCGCTGAAGAAGATCTCCTCCGCCGCGTACAGCTCGCTGCGATCGATCTCGCGTTCCACCACGTCGACGCCAAGCTCGGCGCGAGCAATTTCCATGACGGCGCGTCGAGTACAACCCTCGAGGATATTCTGCGATGGATCGGGCGTATAGAGAACGCCGCGACGAACCAGGAAGATGTTCTCAGCGGAACCCTCCGAGACGTGACCGTCCTGTGAGAGCAGGATCGCTTCGTCGTAGCCGTTACGCACCGCCTCGCTTTTGGCGAGCGCGGAATTGATGTAGATACCGGTGATTTTTGCTCGGGGAGGCATCATGCTGTCATCGGCGCGGCGCCACGAACTGACGCACGCACGAACGCCTTTGGATTTATCGAGATACGCGGTGAACGGCAAGGCCACGATGGCAAACGATGACGGCGTGTCGTGCAAGCGTACGCCGACGTCCTCCGCCGACTTGAAGATGCACGGGCGCACGTAAATGTTGGTTTCAAATCGGTTGCGGGCGCAGAGATCGGCGGTGATGTCGACGAGCTCGTCGGTCGTGTGCGGCAACTCCATCAAGAGGATCTTCGCCGATGTGGCGAGCCGTTCGTAGTGCTCGCGTAGCTGAACGAGGAACAGCTCGCGCTCGAGATCCGACCAATATCCTCTGATCCCCTCGAAGCATCCCGTTCCGTATTGCAAGCCGTGGGTGAGCAAACCGATCTTCGCCTCGCCGTAACGCCGGAATGTGCCTTCCGCGAAGACGATCGACGACTCTAGTTCCGTTGGGCCTGCCATGCTGAAAGGATGCGCCGCGGAAAGGGAATCGCCTGCGCCGAAGTCTAGACTAACCTAAAACGAATCTCGGGAGGAGTTCGATGCGCTCATTTCTGATTTGCTTGCTGCTAGCGTGTGCGCTGCCCGGCTCCGCTCCCGTCGCGAGAACGGTCTTCCTGCCGACGCTCTGGCACCTAACGCCGCCGACGGGACCGGTCCGCACGGTCGGACTCTTTCCACAAGGGATCGCGCTCTCGCCGGATGGCAAGCGTCTCGCGGTAGTGGAATCGGGCCTCGGCCCGCCGGCCCTGACGGTGCTCGATGCCCGGACGCTCGCACCGCTGCGCACCGTGACGCTTCCGGGCGCGTTCGGCCGGCCGGTTTGGGTTGATACCGCAACGGTGCTCGTCGCCGGCGAAAACGATGACGCAATAGAAGTTGTCAACGTTACAAACGGTCGCGTGACGCGAGATCCGTTGCCGAAAGGTTCGTGGCCGGCACAGGTCGCGCTCTTTGCGCATACGGAAACTCTCGCAGCGTCGGACGATATGACAGGGAACGTCTCCGTCGGAACCGTGAGCGACATGGCCACGGTGCACGTCGGGCGGAATCCCTCCGATCTCGTTTTCTCACCCCACGGGCATCGGCTATACGTCGCACTACGCGGTGAGAGCAGGATTGCGGTGGTGAACGTACGCAATCGCGACGTCGCGTGGATCGCGGTCGGACTCCACCCCGACGCGCTGGCGCTCTCGAAAGACGGAAAACTTCTCTACGTCGCCGAGAGTGACGACGACGCGTTGGGCATCGTCGACCTGAAGTCGCGCGAACGCATCGCCGACGTCAACGTCGGAATGCACGATGGACGCACGAGCGGTTACGGTGCCAACCCCAATGCGATCGCCGTCGAGA
>JAKAPO010000311.1 GCA_021807065.1 bacterium | reverse complement strand
GCGTACTCCAGATCAAATGCCCCGTGCGAACGTCGAGAGCACGCACGTGATCGTCGCCGTTCGCGAAGACGATTGCGTCGCGGCCGCCGATTCGAACGAGTGCGGGGCTAGGCATATCTTCACCCACGGTATGGTACGTCCACGCAATGTGACCGTTGTTCGCGTCAAGCGCCGCGATCTCGTCGCCGCCCGGAACCCCCCAGATCAACGTTCTTCCGTTGTCGAACGCAACGCGATCCTTACCGGTCCCCACGATCACGAGCCCGTCGGCGACGATCGGCGTCGTCATGACGATGTTGGGCATCGTCGTGCGCCACAGCACTTTGCCCGTGCTACGATCGAGTGCAATAACGCTCTTTGCGAACGTCTCTGCGTAGAGCGTATTGCCCACGACCGCCAGGCCACCGTTGATTTTTCCGCCTGCGTCGAACTGCCACGAATGCGGGGGCTCCGCACTCGCGAAGACCGCGTTGTGGTCGGGAGCGTATTGGTACATCGGCCACGTCGCCGGCGCAGCGTCGAGCAAGAGAACGCCAAGCGTTAGGTAGGTGAGAGTCTCAAGGCGCTTCCCTCGACGTGGCTTCGACGCTTCGCGTCTTGCTCGCCCGGGATGACAATGCGACATCGCCCACATCGCTACACCTCGTTTGCTCGCTCGGGACGACAGCGTCCTATGCCGCGCATGTCTACACTTTCAGTTCTACCTTTTCCAGTGCCGAAATCGTTGGAACGACGTGGTGATTCAGTCGCAGCTCCTCCGGCGTAAAACCAAAAGCGAGGCCGAGCAGCTGCGGTAAGTGGAAGATCGGAACGCCGATGTCTTTGCGCAGAACCTTGGCGGCATCGGGCTGCTGGCCGTCCAGATTCAGGTGGCAGAGCGGGCAGGGTGTGACGAGCGCATCCGCTCCCTTCTCCTTCGCCTCCATGATGTGCGACCCGCCCATGGTAAGCGACTTCTCGCGGTTGAACGTCAGCATGGGAAAACCGCAGCATTTCGTTGCGCCGCGATACTCGACCGGCTCCGCGCCAACGAGCGCGATCAACTGCTCGAGATACGTTTTGCGTTCGGGCCGCTCGCGCACGCCCAGATACTCTTCAGGGCGCAAGATGTAGCAGCCGTAGAATGGAGCGATCTTCAAACCGGTCAGCTTGCGTTTGATCGCCGATCGAATGCGATCGAGGCCGATGTCCTCGAAGAGTATCCAGAGCAGGTGCTTGACCTTCGTCTTACCGGCGTAGCGAAAGCCCTGATCACCGATCGTTGCGTTGACCTTGTCGAGACGCTTTGCATCGTTGATGAGGTGGTAGTTATGGTTCGAGAGCACGCCCTGGCAGGTGCTGCAGATCGTCATCAGATCGGCGCCCATGCTCTCCGCCATCGCGAGCGTCAAGCCGTTGAGCGAGTCTGCGAGGTCGGGGTTTTGCTCGCTTATCACACCCGCGCCTGTGCACGGCGCCTCGGTCAACTCTTCCAGTTGAAGGCCGAGCGGCTCGGCGATCGCCCTCGTTGAAACGTAGAGTTCGGGGCACGCGCCCTTCGAAACGCAGCCGGGATAGAACGCGACCTTCATTACTTGAATCTCCCTCCCACGCGCTGGAAAATTGTCTTGATGCGTTGCAGTCCCGGAATTTTGTGGTGGATGAGTGGCGGGAGTTTGCCGGCGCGCAGCATGTTGATTGCCGATGGCAGCGTCTGCAACTGCCCGACGATGTTGAAGAAACCGGTCGACTTCGGCATGAGCGTCAGCTCGTTGAGCCGGCCGCTGTCGCGTACCGATTCCGCAAACGCATCGGCGTGACGTGTTCCCGGGTTTTTCGTAAAGCCGGTATCAACAGCCATCTTGCGCAGTTTCAGAATCTGTTCGAGCGGAGCGACGCCCTTCGGGCATTGCTGCACGCATTCGTAGCAGTGGGTGCAATCCCAAATACCCCCAGCTTCGCTATATTCGCCGAGCCGCTCGTTCGTCGCGGCGTCGCGCGGATCGCCGGCATAGCGATAGGCTTTGGCCAGCGCATGCGGTCCAAGAAACTTGTGATTGATCGCGTACGACTCGCAGTCCATGAGGCAGCAGCCGCAATTGATGCAACTCACCTCTTGAATGAGTTCGTCCATCGCCACGTTGGGAACCCGGTACTCTTCGCGCGGGCCCGGAACCGGCTTCTTCTCCTCGAGCCACGGGGTGACGGCGTGGTGCTTCTTCCAAAACCACTCCATTCCCCAAACGAGATCGCGCACGACCGGCATCGACGGCGGCGCCTCGACGCGCGTTTTTCCATCTTTCGTAAACTCTTGGAGCTTACTCTTGCAGGCGAGATTCGCATGACCGTTGATCCACATCGCGCACGATCCGCAGATCGCGCTGCGACAGGCGCACCGTACTGCGAGCGACTCGTCTTGGTACTCGCGAATGGCGATCAGCGCGTCGAGAACGACGGCATGCTCCGGCAAGTCGACGGAGTACGTCTGGTAGCGACGCGGCGGCGCCTTGTCCCATGGAACCGGGAAGCCTTGAGGCGGCGACGCCGATTCGGCGTACTTGCCCTCAGGATTGTAGCGGCCGACTTCGATCTCGAACTTCATCAGTAGGTCCGAACCTCTGGTTTCCAGCGGGTAATGGCCACCGGCTGATACGAGATCGTCGGCTCGCCCGCCGGATTGTAGGTAAGCGCGACGTGCTTCAGCCAGTTCACGTCGTCGCGCTCCTTGTAATCAGATCGG
>JAKAPO010000310.1 GCA_021807065.1 bacterium | reverse complement strand
CGATCTCGCTCTCCGCGAGCGGCCGCGACACGTTCCGTACGCCTTTTCAGCCGTTGCTCTCCGGCATCGAACACGTTCCATTCGGCGACGGTAATGCTCTCGACGGCGCACTCGAAGACGCGGCGGCTTTCATCGTCGAGCCGGTGCAGGGAGAGGGAGGCGTCAACATCCCGCAACCGGGATACCTGCGCGCAGCGAAGGACGCGTGCGAACGCGCCGGAGCGCTGCTCATCGCCGACGAGGTGCAGACGGGATTCGGGCGCTGCGGCTTTCGTTTTGCATGCGAGCGCGACGGGGTCGTGCCGGACGTAATGACGCTCGCGAAAGGACTTTCGGGCGGGGTGATTCCGGTTGGCGCGTTTATCGCGCGGCCGCAGACGTGGGAACGTGCCTACGGCAAGGCGCCGCTGCTGCACACGTCGACGTTTGGGGGCAATCCGCTCGCCTGCGCCGCTGCGCTTGCGGCGATGGACGTTCTCGAAGAGGAAGGCCTTACCGAGAATGCTCGAGCGCGTGGCTTGCAGTTGCTCGGCGGTGCCCGGGCGATCGCCGCGGAGTATCCGGCGGCGATTCGCGAGGTGCGCGGCCTCGGATTGCTGGTCGGCGCCGAGCTGACGAACGAGGGATACGGAGGCACGATCATCCCCGAGATGCTGCATCATGGGGTGACCGCGGCATGGACGCTCAATCAACAACGCGTGATTCGCCTGGAGCCTCCGCTCATCGTCAGTGAAGACGAGGTCGTGCGAGCGCTGCAGGCGTTTCGCGCCGGCGTCAAAGCGGCTTGCGATAGGCTTGGCGCACTGCGATAGTGGCCTATGTGGAGACGTCAATCGTGGTCGAAGCGCCGGCACGCGTCGTCTACGAACTCGCCAAGCAGCAAGAGCGTTTTCCGGAGTTCATGCCCGACGTCGAGAGCGTTGCGATCCTCGAGCAGCGCCCGAACGGCGCGATCTCGCGCTGGAAGACGCTCGTCGAGGAGGCTCCCATCGAGTGGACCGAGGAAGACCTCTTCGACGATGAGGGGCTGCGCATCGACTACCGGCTCTTAGAAGGCGACCTCGACCAGTTCGAGGGAAGCTGGACATTTGCCGAGCGCAGCGGCAGCACGCACGTGGTGCTGAGCGTCAACTACGATTTCGGCGTTCCAACCCTCGCCGAGCTGATTGGACCGACACTGGAAAAGAAGGTGCGTGAGAACAGCGAGATGATGCTCGCAGCATTGAAACGGGAGGCTGAGAGACCGTCGTCATGAGCGTCCCGAAGTTTTGCTTTGTCATTCATCCGGTCTCCCTCGAGGACGTCGCACGGTTCGAACCGGGCGCGAAAGGCAAGGGCAAGCCGATCATCGCCAAGATCTTGGAATGGATGCCCGAGTGGGCGGCGGTGCACGTTACCGGCGTGCGGACCCCTGACGGGCGTGAGACGGAAGGGTGGTTCGTAGCGGCGCCGCTCTTGCCGGAACAGATGCTCGCGTTTCCCCGCGAAGAGGTTTACGCGCGAATTCTTCGCGCGATCGGGATCGGTGCGGAACTTGGTGCGCAAGTCGCGGGACTCGGCGCGTTTACCGGCGTCGTCGGAGACGGGGGCGTCACCATCGCGGAGCGCTCGCCGATTCCCGTGACAACCGGCAACTCGCTCACGATCGCAGCCGGAGTGCAGAGTCTCTTTCGTGGTGCGCGCGAGATGGGCGTCGAGGCGGAGAACGCGACCGCGGTCGTCCTCGGAGCGACGGGTTCGATCGGCGGCGCCTGCGTACGCCTCATCGCGCCGCAAGTGAAGCACGTCATTCTCGTCGCACGCAACGAGACGCGACTGCGCAAGATGCACGAGGAGATCGCCGCACGCCTACCGTGCTCGTCGGAGTACACGACCGACGTCTCTGCCGCCGTACGGCAGGCGCAGCTGATTCTCACCGCGACCTCCTCGACGCAGAACGTCGTCGAGCCAGAAGATTTGCGGACCGGTGCGGTCGTCTGCGAGCTGTCGCTCCCGCACGACGTCAGCCGGCGCGTCGCGACGCTGCGCCCCGACGTGCTGGTGACGGAGGGCGGAAATATGCTCGTGCCCGGAGAGCCGCGGTTCGAGCGCGTGCGCGAACAGGGAAGAGAGTTCGATCTCAACCTTCCGCCGCGCACGGCGCTTGCGTGCATGAGCGAGACGATGGTGCTCGCTCTAGAGCGGCGCTTCGAGAGCTACACGCTGGGGCGCGGGATCGATCTCGCCAAAGTGATCGAGATGCAGGCGATGGCCGAACGCTGCGGCTTCACCGTTGCCGGCATGCGCGCGTTCGATGCTGCGGTCACGCCAGAGCAGATCGCGGCAACTCGCAAGGCTGCGCGGGAACGACGCGCGAGGGTAGTGGCGTGAAGACCGTCGTTTCGGTTTCGCTCGGCTCGTCGACGCGCGACCACCGCGCCTGCGTTACGCTGCTCGACGAGGAGTTCGACATCTCGCGCGTCGGCGTTGACGGAAAGCTCGATGCAGCGATCGCTACGATCCGCGAACTCGACGGGAAGGTGGACGCGATCGGCCTGGGCGGCATCGACGTCTATCTGTATGCCGGGACGAAACGCTACGCGCTGCGCGACGGTTTGCGGTTGCTCGAAACCGCGAAAGTCACGCCGATTGCGGACGGCAGCGGATTGAAGAACACGCTCGAACGCGAAGCGGTGCGCTTCATGCAGGAAGAACTCGGGATCGATCTGCGCGGCAAGAAAGTACTGATGGTGAGCGC
>JAKAPO010000309.1 GCA_021807065.1 bacterium | reverse complement strand
CCGGTGCGAGCTCGCGCAGAAGCCCCTCATCGATCTCGTAGACGCTTTCACCGTTACGAATGCGCTGCGCAATCGCTGAATCGATCTGCGCCAGATTGAGCTGGGTGAAATCGAGTGCCGGTCGCGAGACGATAGGCTTTGTCTTCGCGTCCGCCGGGAAGTCGCACTCGTGCGAGACGCCCACGACTTGCTCGCCGAGCCCGAGCATGTACGCGATCTCAGTCGCTGCCGGCAACAGAGAGATGATTCGGTGCCTACGAATCGTTTTCGTCCAGGAGATCGCAATACCAGAATCCCTTCGTCTCGCGCCCGCTGGCCGGAGAAGGCACACGTATCGGATGCGCGCTGCCGGGTTGCGTTATCTCCAAAGGGCGGTAGACTTTTTCGCCGACGCGAACGCCCAGTGGCTGCTTGAAGATCGGTCCCGCATACGCGAACGAGTGGAATTCACCATACTCGCCGCAGGGGTCGACGTAGGCGGGCAAGGCGTCGATGAACGCGCGATCGATCGTCACTCCCAGCGCCGATTCATCGAGGTATGCGTCGTTGACGCAGCAGATCATCGAACGGAAGCCGGCCGCGATAAACTCGGCGGCAAGTTCGCGCGTGTCGCGTTTCCATAACGGGAAGATCCCGCGCAAGCCGATGCTTGCGAGGTTCTCTTCACGCCATTGCTTCAGATCCTCGAGGAAGATGTCTCCGAAGGCCGCCGCGGTCACGCCGCGCTCCTTGTGCGCTACGAGACACGCTTCCATCTTCTGCCGGTATTCATCATTCGAGCTGCGCCGGCTCAAGAAGATCGTTTCGAGCGGCAATCCAATGGAACGCGCCTGCCGCTGCGCGAGCGCAAGCCGTACGCCGTGCATCGAGACCCGCCCAAACTCTTCGTTGCACGTCGTCAGAAGGGTGACGACGTCGCAGCTCGGGTCCTGCAAGAGTTTGTGCAGTGCCATAGCCGAATCTTTGCCACCGCTCCAGCAGAACACCACTTTCGTCACGGCAATTCCCTTCAGACGCTACCCTGACGTCGAGCCTGTCCCGAGCGCGCTGCGCAGCAGCGCAGTCGAAGGGCTCGGGATGACAAGCGAACTCGGGGTGACATGGCGTTCATCTGGTTCGAAGTTCCACGAGAAAGGAGCGTCCGGGCACGGGATAGGCGTAGAATGCCGCCGACGACCTTGAGTACGTGCCGAACTCCGAGTAACGCGCATTCGTGAGATCGAAGCCCCGTAACACGAGCACCAGCGCCGGAACGATACGATAACCGACGTACGCATCCACCCGTGTATAGGCGATTGGTCGATCGTACGCCGGTAGCGAGGAGTTGACGATGCCGCGCGGGCCCTTCGAAAGCGTTTCGATACCGAATCCGTCGAAACGGCTCTGCGGCGGGGCAATGTAATCCAACCCGGCGCCGACGGTAAAGACGGGTCCGCGCGCGATGAGGCGGGTCTGATCGTCGAGATTCTGCGCGCGGTAAAGGTTGGTAACGTCGACGTGCGCTACAAAACCGTGGTATGCACGCGTCCGCGTTCCGAGCGTCCACCCTTGAATGATCGCATGGCCGATGTTTTCGGGAAGAAACGTCACCGGGTTGTCGGCGATGAGATCCCTGCCGTCCGTCGTAAACCAGCCGGCGCTCACACTGCCGAATGCAAGCTCGTCGACGAGCGTCACGTCGCTGACGCGCGTCTTCTCCGGAACGAGACCCGGATTCGAAAAGAACGGATAGTAGAGCTCTTCGGCGGTCGGCGCGCGGAATGCAAGTGCCGCATTCCAGCGCACGAGCAGATCGCCAACCACATGCTCGATTCCACCGATCGACGGCGAGAGCGCGCTGCCTGGACCGCCGTCGTGCTCGCCGCGCAAGCCGGCATAGATTTCGTCGCCGCGGCTGTCGAACCACTGCGACTGCACGTACGACGCCACCTGATCGAACGGATGAATTTGCAGCGGATCGATACCGTCGTCGACACGCGCGACGCCACGAGCGAGATCGATACCGTAAACGAGGTGCTCGTCGCCATCGTCGACGACGTCGCGCACGTCGGCCATCACGCGCTCCTCGGTAAGAAGTTGCGCGAAGGGTTGCGGCGGGGCGATGAAAGCATTCGGGCACTGCGGATCGATGCGCGTATCGCACGTAAAGCTCAGATCCGAGGTCGACGCACCGAACTGCAGGGTGAGCGTTGACTTTGCCCCGTCATGAGAGAGCTCCAAACGCGCATCTCGGTCGACGGTCCCTTCCCGGCTGGTCGGCGAGTAGAAGCCCTGTGCTCCTGCTACCCCGACGTGCTGGTCGATGAGATCTCCCGCGAATGTCAGTCTGAGCCAGCCGAGCGTCTGCGAGAATCCGGTGCGCAGCGAAGTGAGCGATGCGTCGGCGTTCTGCTGGACGCCGTGACCCGGGATCGGGTAATCGTTTGCCGCAATCGTCCGCGCAACCGAGAGATACGGCGATTCGATTGTGAGCGAATCTTCGCCGAACGAGCCTACAGCCGCGGCGGCCCGGGTAAACTGCGGAACCGACGTTATGATGTTGACGATGCCACCCATCGATCCGGAGCCGTAGAGCGTCGATCCGCCGCCTTCCACGACCTCGATGCGTTCGATGCCGTTTGTCGGAATCTGGCCGAGATCGATCGAAGCGATTTGCGATCCGGCAACCGGCATGCCGTCCAAAAGCACGAGCACCTCCGCGCTCGACGAACCGCGGATGCTGATGCTCGAAAGCGAACCGAAGC
>JAKAPO010000308.1 GCA_021807065.1 bacterium | reverse complement strand
GGGGGGAGAACGGACGCAAGGACTTGGGAAGCGCCGACAAGGAGACGCTGGCCGTGCGCATGTGGGATGCGATCGAGGAGCGCCGCGCGTGTTAGGAGCATGTCTCCTCGCGATCGACGCCGGGAATACCGAGATCAAACTCGGCTATTTCGCGGACGGGGCCGGCAAAGTACGGCAGACGTGGCGCATCGCCACCGACTCCCGCCGCACGTCGGACGAGTACGCGGCGCTCTTCTTGCAATTGTTCGGCAACGAACGCATCGCCCCGCGCGACGTGCGCTCGGTCGCGATTGCGAGCGTCGTGCCCAAGCTCGACGCGACGCTCGATGCCGCGTGCCGGCGCAGCTTCGGTGTAGAACCTTCGTTCTTGGAGGCGCACCGGCAGAACCTGATGCCGGTGCGCACGGAGCATCCCGCCGAGGTCGGCGCCGATCTCATCGCGATGGCGATCGGCGGAAAGGCGCGCTATGGGACGCCGCTCATCGTTGTCAGTTACGGCACGGCGACCGTCTTCATGGCGATCAACGATACCGGTGAATATAGCGGCGTCGCGATCGCACCGGGAATTCAAATTTCCATCGACGCGCTGGTCGGACGCGCGGCGAAACTGCCGCAGATCGCGCTCGACGCGCCGCAGTCCGCGCTCGGCAAGAATACGGTCGAGGCGTTGCAAGCCGGTTTCATCTTCGGCTTCGTCGGGCAGAGCGAGGCGCTGATCGCGCGCATGCGCGACGAGATGGGAGTACGGGCACGCGCCGTCGCCACCGGCGGGCTCGCCGACGTCATCGCACCGCATTGTCCGTCGATCGAACGCGTCGATCCGCACTTGAGCTTCGAAGGTCTGCGGTTGTACCGCGAGTCACTACCGGGATGACGAGAATGATGGAAGCTTTGCGTATCGGTGATATTGCGGTGTGGCCGCCCATCGTGCTCGCCCCGATGTCGGGCGTCACCAATCGCACGATGCGCGCGCTCTACAAGCCGTTCGGACTCGGCCTCACCGTCACCGAGTTCGTCTCCTCTAACGCACTCCGGTACGGCAGCAAGCGCACGATGGAGATGATCGACCAACACGGGCTCGAGAAGCCGGTCTCGACGCAGCTCTGGGGCGACGATCCGCAAGCGATGGCGTACGCGGCGAGGGTCGTGCGCGAATGCGGCGCCGACATCGTCGACATCAACTTCGGCTGCCCGGCGCCGAAAGTGACGAAGACCAACGGTGGTTCGGCATGCCTGCGCGATCCCGAGAGATGCGAGGAGATCATGCGCGCGGTCGTCGCCGCGGTCGACTGCCCGGTGACGATGAAGATGCGACTAGGTTGGAACGAAGACCACCTCGTCTATCTCGACGTCGCGCGCCGCGCGCAACAGGCGGGCGTCCAAGCGCTGACCTTACACGCACGCACCGCGAAACAGTTCTATAAAGGAAGTGCGGATTGGGAGCACATCGCGCTACTCAAACGTTCCGTCGACATTCCGGTCATCGGCAACGGCGACGTCCGCGACGCCTATCTGGCGATGCGGCGGATACAAGAGAGCGGCGTCGACGCAATTATGCTCGGACGCGCAACGCTGGGCAATCCTTGGCTGATCTCGCAGATACGGGATCTCATGCAAGGCCGCGAGCCGCAGCCGCTTCCTTCCGCAGCGGAGCGCCTGCGTTTCGCGATCGTGCACTACCGGGCGATGCTCGACGAGTGGGGCGAAGCGCGCGCGGTTCCGCAGATGCGCAAGCACGTCGCGCTCTACCTCAAGAACGTTCCTGGTGCTGCCGCCTTGCGCGAGCGGCTCATGCGCCTCGATCGCGCGCAAGACGCAATCGCGCTCGTCGAAGAGACGATCTCGCACCTCGAATCCCCGGCGTTCGCGGCGTAGCTGCGTGCAAAGGAAAAGGGGGCTTGAATCGCCCCCTGCAGCTTACGGATGTAAGCACCATTCCGACTAAACGCCTCGACTTTAGCGCAGGTGACCGGTCTGCGTCAAGGTGCCTAGCCGGTTTGCTCGCGCCTGGCGGGACTCGAACCCGCATCTCCCATCTAGTCGGAATAGTGCGCTATCCCGTTGAGCTACGGGCGCTGCCATTCGTTCACGACATGCGGTCGTAAGGACAAGGGGGTGTTGCGGAGAAGTTGCCCGTCATGGTTGAGGAACGGGAGGCGCTGTACGGCGCCGCAACGCCGGCGGAGCTGGGCGAGGAGACGTACGAGAACTACAAGCGCTACGTGAATCCGGCGCTCGCGCGCGTGATGAAACTCTCTGGAAGCCCCGTCGAGACGCGCGCGCACGGCTGCACGATCTGGGATCAGAACGGTAAGGCGTATCTCGATTTTGCAGGCGGGTATGGCGTCTTCACCCTCGGCCACACGCATCCGCGCGTCGTCGCGGCGGTGCGCGCGCAACTCGAGCTGATGGCACTCTCCGGCAAGACGATGTTCGATCCGCTCTTGGGACGCGCAGCAAAACGGTTAGCGGAACTTGCCCCCGGCGACTTGCAGATATCGTTCTGGTGCAACTCGGGAGCGGAGGCGGTCGAAGGTGCGATCAAGCTCGCGCGCGCCGCGACGGGACGCACGAAGATCGTCGCAACGCACGGCGCGTTTCACGGCAAGACGCTGGGCGCGCTCTCCGCGAGCGGCCGCGACACGTTCCGTACGCCTTTTCAGCCGTTGCTCTCCGGCATCGAACACGTTCCATTCGGCGACGGTAATGCTCTCGACGGCGCACTCGAAGACGCGGCGGCTTTCA
>JAKAPO010000307.1 GCA_021807065.1 bacterium | reverse complement strand
ATCTAGCGACAATGCGCTCCGTGTGCTCGACCTCGTACTGGCAGTATGTGCAGAAAGGGGCATGGCGAGGCTCAAGGCATCGCAGATCGCCGAGCACCTGGGATTTACTGAGCGCACCGTCTTTCGCGCGCTGAAGCGCCTGGAAGAAGGCAAGTACGTGCAGCGCGTCGCTACGGGCCGAAGTGGCATGATCATCGCTGCCGCTGCCTGTGAATGAAATGGGACTTGCAGATCGCGCCGTACTGGCGTCGCTGAATGTGCCCAGGGGAATGACGGCGCTTCAGGTTGCGGATGCCCCCGACGATGCTGAATGGAAGCGCGCTGCGGCTTCGCTGGACACGCGCAAACCCATAACGATGCCGAGGAATCGAAAGCCCGGCGCCGGTTCCCTGGAGTTCAAGCGCCTCGCCGACGTACCCCGCGAAACGGTGCATTGGCTCTGGCCCGGGCGCCTCGCATACGGCAAACTGAACGTGATCTTTGGTCGCAAGGGTGACGGCAAGTCTTTCGCGACCCTGGCGATTGCGAAAGCGATCACCACGGCAGAGCGCCTTCCTGACGACGTGCGGGGCGTACCGCCGCCGCCCCCTGCCGATGTGCTATTCATCTGCTTCGAGGACGGCCTTGGCGATACGTTACGGCCTCGCATGGAAGACCTGGGAATCGACCTACACCGTGTTCACGTCCTGAGCGCCGCGAAAAACGATCGGGGCGAGGACACGGCCTTCGGTCCTGACTACATTCCGAAGATCGAAGAATACCTGGCGGGAAACGACACTATCAAATTGGTCGTAATCGATCCCATCATGGCAATCCTATCGGGCGTCGACGTTCATCGCGATAACGAGGTGCGCTCGGCGCTTCAGCCGCTCGTCGAGATCGCGCAGCGCCGGAACGTCGCCGTCGTCGTGGTCGCCCATACTCGCAAGAACAAGGGCGGGGATCCGCTCGAAGCGCTGGCCGGTTCAGTCGCGTTTGTGAACCTCGCGCGAAGCGTCCTGTTCGTCGGCCGCGATCCGAATGACGGCGAGCGTCGAGTTCTTACGCGCGTCGCCGGCAATCTCGCGGCGGATTCTTCGGCTGTCGCGTTTCGCATCACTTCCGGCGACGACGGTCGCGCAATGTTTGCGTGGGAAGGCACGACGGACGTGGAGGCGTGGGAGATGCTCGATGCGACGAATCCGAAGCGCTCAACGAAGATCGCGTCCGCGATGGGCTGGCTCAAGGACCGGCTCGCGGGCGGCCCGGTGCTCCAAAGCATCATTCAGGCCGAAGGCGACAGCTACGGCTTCAAGACCAAGACCCTGCGGGAGGCGCTTGCGCGCATCGGCGGCAAATCAGAGAAGTCGGCCGCCTTCGGTGGTCCGTGGGAGTGGTCGGCGTAAGCGTTTCCGCCAAAGATGCCGAGCGCAAGACTTTGAGCCGGCAACGCGACGAAAAAGACGAAGATCACCCAATTTGCTAAAGAGAGAGAATGGGTGATCTTTGCCATCTTTGGAACCGCGCCAAAGAATGCAAAGATTCCAAAGAATACCTAAATACTCTCTTTAAGGACTCGTAGGGTATCTTCGGCAATTACGAGCGTGACACTCTGCCCGTCGTTTCTATGATCTCCCCCAAAATTGGGACTTGCAGATCGCAGTTTCGCTCGGGACCGGGTATGCCATCGGGCACGCTGCCCGATACACGTTAAAGTACACGCTCGCGCATAACGCAGAAGGAGCATCGTGACGAGTTCAGTGCAGGACTTCAAAGACGCATTTCTCTCTGGCCTTCACGCCAGGGAGCATAAGGTGAGAGAAAACCTTGTGCGTCGCCGGCTCGCGCGGCGCGGGCTCATGCTGCGAAAATCACGCCGTCGCGATCCCCATGCCTGCGACTACGGTATGCTCTGGGTCGTCGATCCCGAGCGAAACTGCTTGGTCTTCGGGCATCAATCGCAGCAGCCCATCACCCTGGTTGACATCGGAGCATGGCTCGACGATGCGTAAGGTGCAAGAGCCCACGTTAGGTGATCTCTGCCCGCGTTTGGTGCCCATGCTCTCCAGGGGCAAACTCGTTGGGCTTCTCGCGGAAGTGCTCGTTCACACGCGCAACCGACACGGCGACACGCTGCGCAACAGGGAGGTTCGGTTCCACATCCCCGCCGATTTGGGGCGCATGAGGATGAAGCGCTTCGCTGAAGTCGCCGTGTTTGCCGAATGGGTTCTTGAGCAGCGGGGCGTCTTGAAAACGACCGAGGGAGAATCGGATGACGTTGCCGTGATCCACTGGATGACGGTGCCGTAGGCCGATCCGATCTGTTACGCGCACAATTCAGGAGATCCAAACTCTGCGTCGCAAAGTGACTTCCGTTTAAGCACCGCAAAAATCGCGCGGCGAGTTGGCTTCGGAAACACGGAAATAGATGAGGGAATCATTGCACGGTTTTAGAGCGTTACGCGGTCCCACGCTCGACTTGCGCTCTTTATGCGCGTTACGCCCTCTGCGCGGCCCTTTGCGCGACCCGCGCCCGACCCCGGCCAGCCGTTAACTACTCGCGCGCAGAGTTACGCGCCGAATCCGTCACGCTCTAAACGCTCGTGATCTCGCTGTAGCCTTGGGAATGAATTGTGAGCGTTACAGGCGCTGGATGATGTTGCCGACGGTGCTCGGATTCCACGTCTTCGCGTGGCGCGGGCGGAACTGCGTTTCGTTGAGGTGTGCGGCGA
This sequence comes from bacterium, assembly GCA_021807065.1. Lineage (GTDB taxonomy): Bacteria > Vulcanimicrobiota > Vulcanimicrobiia > Vulcanimicrobiales > Vulcanimicrobiaceae > Tyrphobacter. The sequence goes on along the minus strand of JAKAPO010000307.1, from coordinate 37 downwards.
TGGCTCGAATGGTCAGGCCGCGCTTCCGAAGTTTACG
>JAKAPO010000036.1 GCA_021807065.1 bacterium | reverse complement strand
TCTCGCGCCACGTCTCGCTCAATGCGCAGACTCTCGATTTCACCGCGGTTGGCATGGTGCACATCCAGATGCTCGACGATCCCTATCATCGGTCTTTCGATACCGATTATGTCGAATGGTCAAACAATGCCAAGCTGCTGCAGATGATCCACCCCAGCTACCTGCACGTCGGCGGCCAAACGCTCAAGATCAGTTCGATCAGCGTGGACTTCGATAAGAACGAAGTCCACCTGGGAAAAATCGAAGGCTCGGTAAACTTTCCTTAGTTACTTGCGGTGCTCGCGGCTCTCTTCGGCAAGTTTCTTCTTGGCCTCGGCGATGAGTTTCTTGACTTTCTGACCGCCCTTATGGCCGATCTCCTCGTAAAAGTCGGCGCCGTACCTCTCTTTGACGACCTTGCCGCCTTTTTGCCCGATCGACTCGTAAAACTCGACACCGTGGCGGTCGCGCGTTGCTCGGCCGCCCTTGCGACCGATCTCCTCGTAAAATCCGGAACCATACCGATCGCGTACCGTGTCGCCGCCTTTTTTCCCGGCTTCGCGCACCGACATCTCCCGGTCCGCCTTACCGCCGGGTGTTCTCGCCATCCCGATTCACTCTATGCTGTCTTACGTTTCGGTTTCTGGCCACCCTTTTGTCCGATGACTTCATAAAACGAAGGACCGTACTTGCTCTTCGTCGCCTCGCCACCCTTGCGGCCGATCTCTTCGTAGAACTCGGTGCCGTACTTCGCTTTAACGCGTTCGCCACCGCGCCGGCCCGCCTCGCGCACGCTCATGCCGCCGCCGTGAATCTCGTTTTGAACCTGCATCACTTAACCTCGAAAGAAGGGGAGTACTCGCTTCGTGTTACCCATACGAGCGCTCGATAAACCAGGTTTTCGGGATGAACGTATCTTAACCGTGCTGACCCCGGAGAACGCTGAGGGGGTGGCGGTGTTGATTATCCCCCGGAAATACGGGATTCTACGCCTGCTTGCTTGCTATTTCTTGATAAACAGCCCGCGTTCGCTCGCGCAGTGTCGCGATGTCGGCATCGTTGACGATGACGTAATCGGCTCTCTCTTGCGCCTCCTGCGGTGAGATCTGTGCCGTCATCCTCGCGCGAATTTGTTCTTGGCTCAAACCGTCGCGAGCCATGATCCGCGCGATGCGGTCCGCATCGGGAGCGACGACGACTACGGTCTTGTCCACGCCTTCGAGGTAGTTCGTCTCGAAGAGCAAGGGAACCACGCGAACGATACATTGCCCCGGCACGGCGAGACGCTCGCGTTCGAGCGCCAGACGGCGGACGTGCGGGTGGACGATCGCGTTGAGTTTCGCGCGAGCTTTCGGATCGCTAAAGACGATTTCGGCCAGCGAGGCGCGATCGAGAGCGTTGTTCCGAACGACCTGCGGCCACGCGCGCGCAATTTGCCTGAGGCCGTCGCTATACGGGGCGACGGCCTCACGCGCAAGCATATCTGTGTCGATGACGTAGGCGCCGAGCTCCCCTAGGATACGGGCGACCTCGCTCTTGCCGCTGCCGATTCCTCCGGTCAGCGCAATGCGCAATCGCTTCCCCGGCTCACGAGACGTCGGGCACGCCGGTCCCCGGTACGCTCTCTTCCTGTTCGGCGATTGCGTCGATCTCATCCGGCGAGACGTCGGCAACGTGCTGAATGGACGCCGTGATACGCCGCGTCGCGTGGTTTATCGAAAGCAGCGTTACCTCGACCTCTTGGCCCGGACTGTACTGCTTGCTCGTGTCGTACTCGCCTTTCGGTACCATCGCGAGGATGCCGGGCACGAGTTCCACGAGGAGATAGTTCGGTGTGACCTTTACGATCGTCGCGAAGAGTCTATTCGTCTCGTAGAGCTTGTCGGCGTTCTCGTCCCATGGATCGGGTAAAGTGTGTTTGAGCGAGAGGCTGACTTTCTTCGAGTCGGGATCGAACTTCATGACCTCGACCTGCACGACGTCGCCGATTCTTACCACCTCCGAGGGATGCTTGATTCTTGCGTACGAGAGTTCGCTATTGTGAATCAAGCCGTCGACGCCTCCGAGATCGACGAACGCGCCAAAATCGGCGAGGCGTACGACCACGCCCTCGCGGATTTGCCCGACTTCGAGCGTATCGAGAAGTTCCTGTTTCTTTGCCTGCAGCTCTTCTTCAAGGACCTGCCGTTGCGACAGGACGACACGATGACGCTTGTGGTCGAGATCGATGACTTTGAGGCGCAGTTGCTGTCCCAGCAACTCGTCAAGATTGCCGACGGGTTGACGGCGAATTTGCGATGCGGGAACGAAGCCCCGCATTCCAAGATCGACGAGAACGCCGCCTTTGACGACGTGGGTTACGGTAGCTTCGATGATCTCGTCGCGATCGTGCGCTTCGATGACCTGCTCCCACGTCTTTAGCGCGCGGGCGCGCCGCTCTGAAAGAAAGAGCGTTCCATCCAGCTCGTCGATCCGGTGAACCATGACTTCGAGCCGGTCACCTACCTTGAGAGCCTTCGGATCGACAGCGAGTGAGAGTTCTTTGAACGGAAGCACCCCTTCGGACTTCCCTCCGACGTCGACGAGCAAGTCGTCTTTGTCTTTCTGGACGATCGTGCCCGTCAACACTTGACCTTCGTCGAGTACCTTCAGCGACTCTTCGTAGAGCCGCTGTTCCAGCGCGAGTTGATCCTCCTGTTCGGTATTGGGTTCTATCTGTGTCGTTGTGATGTTGCTATCTTGCCTGCCTTTCTTGAATTATTAACGCTGACAACGCCGGCACCACCAGGTTCCGCGACCCGCAAGCACGGTCCGCACGATTGCGCGTCCGCATCGAGGGCACGGCATGCCACGCTTGCCGTAGACGCGCAGTGCGTCTTGGAAGCCGCCTCGGTCACCGTCGGCATCGACGTAGTCGTCGATGCTCGAGCCGCGAAGTTCGATCGCCCGAGTCAGCACGTCGACGATTGCACGATGCAGACGCTGTGCGGCTGCCCGCGAAACTGCCTTCGCTGGGCGAGTCGGTCGTATTCCGGCCTCCCAGAGAGCTTCGCACGCATAGATGTTTCCGATGCCTGCGATGCGGCGTTGGTCGAGCAGCAGTACCTTGACCGGCGTCGTCCGCCCCGCAAGCATAGCCGTAAAGGCTCCTACTGTAAAGCCGGGGGCAAGAGGTTCGAGCCCCAGCGCCTCGTCCCACGCCTCATGTCGTCCCGCAATCCGCACACGACCGAGTTTGCGAACGTCGGCAAACGCCAAGCCTTCGCCGCCACGGGTCCACAGGACGACGTGCGAGGCCGGTGGAGGCCGCTCGCCGGGGCGCAGGACGAGGAGCCGGCCGGTCATCCTCAACTGCACGATCAAACGGCGCCCCGAGCCCAGCAAGATGACGACGTACTTTCCGCGACGGCCGACATGCGCGATCGTTTCTTTCTCGAGGATCCGATCGACGCGCATGCCCCAAGGCGCTATGACATTGCTGCGTCTGCGGATTTCGACCGATTCGATGACACGGTTTCGCAGCGCGCGCTCGAGGCCCCGCGCAATCGTCTCGGCTTCCGGGAGTTCAGGCATTTAGCAGCGCGGCGGCTGCACGATTCGCAGTTGCACTCCGGGAACGATTCCGTCGCGCGTTGCCTCACCCGACGGAAGTTCGATGACGTACTTGGCGCGCGCCGTCTCCAACGGAATCTTGCGATCGGGCATGCCGGGTGGAACGATCGGGACGCGCGCGAACACCTTGCGCACGCGCAGATCCGATCCGACGAAGACCATGTCGAGCGGAATCAACGTGTCTTTCATCCAGAACGAGATCGGCGCATCCTTTGAAAAGACGAACAGCATGCCGGTGCGAGGCCACAGATTTGTGCGGCTCATCAAGCCCCGTTCTTGCTGCTGCGGCGTCGTTGCGGTCTCGAGCCTCAAGACCGCCTTCGGTGCTTCGATGTACGTCAGCGGCAGCGTCGGATTCGGTGAGGGCAGCGCAGCGGCGGCGGCAAGCACGACGCCGGCAAAAAATTGATGGATCATGGTACGGAGTCTCCTAAGAGCTCCACATCATACCAGTTCGGCCCCGACTTGAGGGTCGTTTCCAGTGGCACGGAAAGCTGCATGGCGTTTTCCATCGCGTCTCGCACGAGACGCGCCGTTTCACGTACGTCTTCCTTGGCGACCTCGAAAATCAGCTCGTCGTGGATCTGCAGCAGCATCGTCGCGTCGAGTTTTGCCGACCGCAGCCCCCGCGCAACGCGGACCATCGCGCGTTTCATGAGATCGGCAGCGCTGCCTTGTAACGGTGCATTGGTTGCCTCACGTTCGGCGGCACTTCGAATCGCAAAGTTCGCCGAGGAGAGAGCGGGCATATATCTCCGGCGCCCGAGGATCGTCGAAACGTAACCGTCGCGCCTTCCATCTTCGAGCGTCTTACGAATGTAGTCACGCACCGACGGAAACCGCGCGAAATATGCCTGCGTGATCTCGCGCGCCTGCTCTCGCGAAATCTCCAAACGCTGGGCGAGACCGAACTCCGACATGCCATAGAGCAAGCCGAAGTTGACGCTCTTGGCCATGCGCCGCTGGTTCGGATCGACGGTCGCGCCGGAGCCGATCGCAAAGATTTGTCGCGCGGTGAAATCGTGGATGTCCTGGCCTTCTTCGAACGCGCGCCGCATCGCCTCGTCACCGGAGAGGTGCGCCATGAGTCGCAGCTCGATCTGGCTGTAATCGGCAGTAAGCAGGGCGTAGCCGCCCGGTTTGGCGACGAACGCACGCCGGATGCGCCTGCCGAGATCGCCGCGCACGGGGATATTCTGCAGGTTTGGGTTGGTCGAGGAGAGCCGGCCCGTCGCGGTCGCCGTCTGATTGAAGATCGTGTGGAGCCGTCCGTCCTTGGGATCGAGGAGCTGCGGAATGACGTCTACGTACGTGTTCTTCAACTTCGTCATCTCACGCCACTCGAGCACGAGCGCGCAAATCGGATACTCGCGCGCCAACGCGGCGAGCACTTCGATACCCGTCGCCCAACCGGTCTTCGTCTTCTTGCCGCCCGGGATTTGCAGTCTTCCGAAGAGCACGTTGCCGAGCTGCGCCGGAGAGCCGATGTTGAACTCTTCGCCGGCGAAATCGAAGATGCGCCGCTGCAACCGCCCGACGGCCTCGTCGATCTCGATCGAGAGCGCGTGCAGCTCCTTTGGCTCGATGCAGATGCCGGCGCGCTCCATTGCAGCGAGCACCGGCGCGAGCGGCACCTCGGCTTCCTCGTACAGGCGCAGTTGGTCACGTTCTGCGAGCATCTCGCGCGTTCGCTGCACTGCTTGCAACGTTGCGTCGGCGTGCGCCGCCGTATCGGGCGGAAGACGCGTTTCCAGGAACTCCGCCGCAACGTCGGCGATATCGGCGTACGCGCGCGAGGGATTGAGCAGGTGCGCGCCGAGCATCGTATCGTCGTCGAAACCGATCGTGATTCCGCGAGCACCGAGTACGTGCGTTGCGCGCTTGACGTCGTGCACGCAGCGCCGCTGCGAACTTTCGAGCATCGTCACGAACGCATCGCGTACACCGTCGTGACCGAGTGCCTCGGCTGCAAACGCGATGCCCTCACCGGCTCGCGTACTCGTCCCGATCGCTCCTTCGTGGAAGGCGATCGCTGCGAGCGCGGCGCCCGATTGGGCGCGCAACTCTGCGGCAAGCCGCGCGAACTCCGGCGGATCGACCGCGGGCACGAACGTGCGGTACGCTCCGCAGAGCCGTCCCTCGGCTGCCAAACGGGGGAGATTCTCCGGCGGGCGCAGCTTCGAAAGCAGCGTCTTGAACTCGAGTTCCGCAAAGAGTGGATAGAGCGCGCTATCCGCCGGCTTGCGATATCGGCTCGCCTCCCAATCGAGTTCGATCGGAAGATCGCGATCGGCGCGCGATACGTCGCGACAGAGCTGCGCCTGTGCGCCGTATTCCTCTACGAGCTGCGCGAGCTTCGCAGAACCAGCGAGCGCCGGATGCGCGACGAGATTGTCGAGCGTTCCAGCAGCCTGCAAGAGTTTCGAGGCCGTCTTCTCGCCGACTCCGGGAATGCCGGGAAGATTGTCGGACGGATCTCCCTTGAGGCCGCGATAGTCGGCGAGCTGGCTGGGTTTCAAGCCAAAACGCTCACCGACCGCCGCAACGTCGTATCGCGTGAGATCGCTGATGCCCCGGCGTGTCGCGAGCACTACCGTACGCTCGCCGACGATTTGCAGCAAGTCGAGATCGCCGGTAACGATGAGGCAGCGAGCGCCTTGCGATTCGGCTTTCACGGCGAGCGTCGCGATGACGTCGTCAGCCTCCTGACCCTCGATCTCGGCGACGGGGATCTGGTACGCATCGAGCACGCGCCGGACCAGAGCAAACTGCCCTCGCAAATCCTCCGGCATCGTCTGGCGCTGCGCCTTGTACTGCGCGAAGAGCGCAACACGATGTTTCGGCATGCCTTTATCGAACGCCGCGACCACGTGCGTCGGTTTCTCATCGTTGATGGCTTTGTTGAGCATCATCGTGAAGCCGTAGACGGCGTTGATCGGAACTCCCTTGGCCGTCGAAAGCGGCGGCAGCGCGAAGAACGCACGGTAAACGAGCCCGTACGTATCGAGCAGCATGACGGTGTCGCGCGCGTGGTTCGTGCTCTCAGCTGGGAGCGTCTGCGTCTTCACGGGACCTTCACGACGGACGATGCAGCGATGACCCGCCCGTCATCGGTAATGTCGAGCACCGAAAGCGTGTAACTTCCAGAAATAGAAGGGAGTTGCACGTTCACGCTGCCGCTGCCCGCGCGTTCGACTCTCCAGAAGACTGCACGGCTATCCGACTGCGCAAGTTCCAAGTTTTGTGGCGGCAACGTTCGCCGAACGAATTCCAGCACCAGCGGGTGTGCGCCGGTAGAATCGACCCATGGATGCCACGTCACTCCCTCGGGCGCACTGCTCTGCGTCGTATTCACGTCGGGTGAGAGCAGTTCGGTCGCCGACGCGAAGAGCGCGCTTCCCGACGGCTCTCCCTCGGAGAGGCGCATGATCATGGTGCCGGGACTCGCGTAAACGCCGTGAAGAAGCAAGGTGACTTCCGAGCCTGGACGTACCGTTCCGTCGATTGAAACGTTCGCAAGCGCGGCTCGGCCGGCACCGTCGACGTCCAGCGGCGTCGTCGCTGAAAGCATTGCGCCGTCCCGCACGAAGACGGCGCCAACCGTCAGCGCGCCGGCCGCATCGACTGCGCGCAAGACACCACTCGCACGCCCGTCGCGAACCGGAACGACATCGGCTTGGATCCCGCGTTCGCTCTCTAGCGTGAGCAGCGCTTCACCTTGCGAACCCGGCACGACCGCTTCGACATGCACCGCTTCGCCGGGGCGGTAACGGTCACGATCCAGGCTCAACCTCACGCCGGTGCTGTTGCCCTGTGCGCCGTCGAGCGACGCTTGTGGCACGACTTGCACCTGACCGGCATCCTCTGCTTCTGAGCGCGCGTCGAAAAGGCGCGCTATGATCAGGCTCGTACCGAAATCGGCCGAGGAAAAGCTTCCGCGCGCATGTCCGGCGTCGTCGAGCACGAGTGTCTGGTGCTGTTCGAATGCGCCGTGCGTCAGCGTAACGTCGACGCGCGCTCCCGATGCCGGCCGACCGTCTCGCACGTTGTTTGCGTAAACGTCGAACGTTACCGGTATCCCGAGCGACTGCGTCGTACGATCGAGATGGAGCCGGACAGTGACCGGTGCCGTCGGTACGATGATGCGCGTGCCTGCGGTCGCGCCGCCGGACTCGGCGCGCACGCCGTAGGTCGACCCGAGACCGTCGGTGGGATGCGGGATCATCACCTCGGTGCGTCCGTCCCTGCCGGTTGAAACGTCCTCATCGAGCCAAACCGTCGTGCCCCATGGTGTGGTCAGGGGTGAGTATCCTACGTATACGTGCGGCGAGCGTATGACCCGTACGTGCACCTCGACGTTCGGGCGAGAGGAGTGAATCACGAGTGGGACGTCGTCGTTGGGATTGCAGTTGTCGCCGCACGCGGATGCGACGTCGAGCGACAATCCGTCGGAGTCGGCGTCGACGCGTTCGGTGGCGCTCCCGACGCCGTTATCGACCTGGGCGATGACGGCGTCGTCACCCGATGGTGCTCTCGCCGGGATCGCGAGGTCTGCGGTAAACGCCCCGGCGCGATCGACGGGAACGCGCTGCTGCGCGAGCAGCACGGCACCGTCTCGCACGGAGATTTCTGCGACACCTCTCGCCGGATGGAGAATTCCCCCGGCATCCGTGCGCGCAAATCCGACGACGCGCAGCATTCCACCGGCACGGACTACGGCAGACTCCGTGCGTATGCCGACGAACGTGTGCGGCAACGGTGCTTGAGGCAGCGGGCTTACGAAAGCAAAACTGGCGCCCCATTGCGCGAGCGCAAAGATCGGCCGCGGCTGCGCGCTCCATCGGATGATGCCTTCGTCGTTCGTGTATTCGGTGACGAAGTGATCCTCGACGAGCAGTTGGACGCGCATTCCCGAAAGCACGCGACCGGTTCCGAGATCGACACCGTACAGCATGAGCCCGGCCGGCGTCTGTTTTGCAATCAGACCTACTCGCGTGCGATTGATCCACACTTGCTCGCCAACCGCACCGCGCCGCGCCTCGACGACGAAGAAGCCTTCACGATTGCCCAGCGGAATCGTCACTTGGTTCGGCTGAAACTGATAGCCGCCGGGTGGCACGAACGTAAAGCGTAGTACCGGACGGATTCTGTCCGTTGCGATCGCCCGCGGTCGAGCATTCGACCCTGCCGTGAGGACGTCGGCCGGATTGACGTTATAGACGGCAACCTGCACCGGAGCACTCGAATACGTATCGAGTCTAACCGTCGTCGGCTTCCACGGAACGTTCGAGTCGGCGGCGAACAGGGCAAAGTACGCGTCGAGCTTATGCAAATCGACGATAGGTCTGGCGGCCAGAGCTGGCGCGGCGACGAGCAGCGCAACCAGCACGGCGGCAAGGGCGCGAGCGGCCGACATCGGTGGTTCGGCCTTCGACGACTGGGCGCACACGGGCCTGCGGGGCAGGTCGGTGAGACCGCTACGCGTAAGCCGTGGAACGTGGACGAGCAAGGAACGGAAGGTTCGACCTCGACTCGCTGCAAGTTTTGCGGTTGCGACGATGGCGATGACACCGCGAACGATTTGCGAGCGAAGCCGCACATCCAAGTCGTCGTTGCATGTGGTTCGTGCGGTCATGCATTCACCGCGATCTCGCGCAACTAGGAGCTTCGCGCCACTCGCGCTCGCGATACTCACCTTGCTCGCAGCGACGCCGGCGCCGCATCCGGCCAAACACTCGCCGCTGCCTCGCGTTCCCTACATCCGCGTACCCACCGTTCCGTTGCACACCGAGTACGTCGTCGAAGTCAATCGGTGGGGACAAGTCGTGCGCGTCCGCAGCGCCAAAGGTTGTAAGAACCCTACGTTCAACGCACAGACTTACGGTAACGTGCTGCAAATGTGGATTCGTCACCCCGACGGAACGGCCGACGTCGGGCTCTACCGCGTTACGTACGACTACGATCCGCGTACGCGTATCGTTTACCGGCGTCCCTCACTGATACGCCTCGGCGGGAACTGGGGAACTATGGAAGGCGCCGCCAACCAGATGCTCGATCAGGCGCGCCGCGAGGCTCGAGCCGCGTCGGGAAGAGATCTCCCGCCGCTCACACATATCATCGATGCCACGCCGACCCCGCAGCGATAACTGGGGGCCAACGCGGCAACATCCGCGTGGGGGCGCGCCGCGACGTTGAGGGTGCGCAGTGCCCAAGACACAGCGTAGCGCCGGGCCGAGCGCAATATGCGAGGCCCTTTAAATGCGGTTCGTCACATTCTTCGACGCCGATGGGCGGTCACGCCCGGGGGTCCTCGACGGCGAAGCGATTGCGGTCATCGACTGCGCGACGCTGCGCGATTTCATCGCCCTGACGCAACGCGAGCGTACCGGGCAGATCTCCTCCCGCCACGTCTCCTCGAAGGTCAGGCTCGATGCGCCGGTTCGGCCCGCACGCAACGTCATCTGCGTCGGAAGGAACTACCTCGAGCACGCTCGCGAAGGCGCACGCGCCCTCGGTCGCGAGCTGAAGATTCCGGACGTGCCGGCGTTTTTCACCAAAGCGACAAACGCGATTGCCGCGCCGGATACCTCGCTTCACCTGCAGGAACGCATCTCGCGGGAGTACGACTACGAGGCCGAACTGGCAGTCGTCATCGGCACGCGCTGCAAGGACGTCAGGCAGAAGGAGTGGCGCGAGGTCGTCTTCGGCTACACATGCCTCAACGACATCACCGCCCGCGACTTGCAGCGTGCCCACGGCCAATGGTTTAAAGGAAAGAGCCTCGACGAAACCTGTCCCATCGGCCCGTGGATCCTCCCGGCCGCAGAGATCGGCGATCCTGGGAATCTAGAGATTCGCTTCCTTCTCAATGGCGTCGAGAAACAGCACGATACCACGGCGCACATGATCTTTCCGGTTTCGCGCATCATCGCCGAGGCGAGCCGCGGGATGACGCTCGAACCTGGTGACGTCATCGCGACGGGAACGCCCGCCGGTGTCGGATTCGCGCGAACGCCGCCGGAGTTCTTGGCCGACGGCGACGAGATGGCGGTCGAGATCGAGGGCATCGGCACGCTGCGCAACCAGGTGCGAATAGTCTAACCGCGAATCAGCGGCGCGATGATCCTCGCGGTTCCACGCGAAGCCGCTCAAAACGAGCGGAGGGTAGCGCTCGTGCCTGAGAGCGTCTCTCGCTTCGTCAAGATGGGCGTCGCCGTGCACGTGCAACACGGTGCCGGCGAGAATGCCGCCTTCCCGGACGCGCTCTACGAGAAAGCCGGCGCGCAGATCGTCGCCGACGCGCCGTCCCTGGCACGAGACTGCGACGTACTGCTCTGCGTTGGGCGCCCGAGCGACGACCTGTTAGCACTCCTTCGCAAGGGTACGACTCTAGTCGGATTCTTCAACCCGCTCGGCGACCCGGCATACCTCAAGCGGCTGGCGGAGCGCGACGTAACCGCGCTCGCGGTCGAGTCGATCCCGCGCATCACGCGCGCTCAGCCGATGGACGCACTCTCCTCTCAGAGCAATATCGCAGGTTACAAAGCGGTCTTGCTCGCAGCGTCGGCGTTGCCGCGATTCTTTCCCATGCTGACCACCGCTGCCGGGACGATTCCGCCGGCAAAAGTATTCGTCATCGGCGCGGGCGTCGCCGGGCTACAGGCGATCGCCACGGCGCGCCGCCTCGGCGCAGTCGTGAGCGGCTACGATGCGCGCCCGGTCGTCAAAGAACAAGTGCAATCGCTCGGCGCCTCCTTCGTCGAATTCGACCTGGGACAGGCCGAGGGCGCCGGCGGTTACGCGAAGGAGCTGACCCCGGAACAACTCGAGAAGCAACAGCGCGCGATGGCGGAGACGATCGCGAAGAACGACGTCGTCATCACGACCGCCGCCGTTCCCGGAAGGCGCGCGCCGCTGATCGTGACCGAGGCAGCCGTCAAAGCGATGCAACCCGGTTCCGTTATCGTCGACCTCGCCGCCGAGACCGGCGGCAACTGCGCGCTCACCAAGATCGGAGAAACGGCCGTGACCGAAAACGGCGTCACCATCATCGGTACGCTGAACCTTCCGTCCACGATGCCCTACGACGCGAGCAGACTCTACTCGCGCAATCTCTTCGCCCTGCTTTCTCCCTTCATAAAGGACGGCGCGCTCGTACTCGATCCGAACGACGACATCGTCAAGGGCTCTTGCGTCGTGCGTGACGGCAAGGTCGCGGGTTCTTCGTGACCGGGATGGGATGAGGATCGTGGTGAGGAGCCCGAATGCGCTGGATGCGCTCTCTTTTCCAAGCTTGCTCTTCGCGCGACGAACAGAGCGAAGCGAGCCATGGACGGCGAGCGCAGCGTGTCCGAATCCCATTGCGGTCACGAAGAATCCCGGGGAAATGAACTCTTATGACTGATGCATCACATTTGATTCAACTCCTAACCGTTCTGGTGCTGGCGGTTTTCGTAGGCTTCGAGGTGATCTCGAAGGTGCCGACCATCCTGCACACGCCGCTCATGTCGGCAACCAACGCCATTCACGGCGTCGTTCTGGTCGGCGCTATCGTCGTCATGGCCGTTCTCTTCGCGGGCGCGTTGCACGGCGCGGCGCTGACGGCGCTCGCCATCGTCGCCGTCGCGCTCGGTGCGATCAACGTTTTCGGCGGCTTCGCGGTGACGGAGCGCATGCTCCAGATGTTCAAGCCACGAGAGAAGCGCAAGTGACGGCTTCGAGCGAGACCTTCGCGCTGCTCGACCTGCTCGCGCTCGCCCTCTTCATCCTCGGGCTTCATTACCTCAACACGCCGCCGACCGCGCGATTCGGTAACCGAATCGCGATGGTCGGCATGCTCATCGCGCTCGTCGTGGTGCTGGTCCAGACGCTCGGCGTCGATTGGTGGGCGATCGCGGTAGGAGTCGCGATCGGCGCGGCTATCGGCATCGTCGCCGCGGTCAAGGTGAAGATGACCGCGATGCCGCAGATGGTTGCGCTCTACAACGGCGCCGGCGGCGCCGCGGCGGCCGCCGTCTCGACCGTCGAGTTCGTCGTCTCGCGCGCCCACGGCGGTGCGCTCGATCCGGTCGTCGCGGTCTCGCTCTCGCTCTCGGCGGTGATCGGAGCGATCAGCGCCTCCGGCTCGATCATCGCGTTCGCAAAGTTGCAAGAGCTGATGTCGGGCAGACCGATGACGTATACCGGCCAGCAGGTCGTCAACGCGATCGTCGCACTTGCGATCGCCGCTCTGCTGGCGATCTTCATTGCCCGCCTCGGCTTCGTCCCGCAGTGGACGTATCCAGGCCTGATCCTCGCCGCGCTCGCCTTCGGCGTGCTCTTCGTCCTGCCCATCGGCGGCGCGGACATGCCCGTCGTCATCTCGTTGCTCAACTCGGCGACCGGCGTCGCCGTTGCCATCACCGGTTTCGAACTTTCGAGCACGCTGCTCATCACCGGCGGCGCGCTCGTCGGCGCGAGCGGCACTATTCTCACCGTCGCGATGAGCCGCGCGATGAACCGTCCGCTCACCAACGTGCTC
>JAKAPO010000306.1 GCA_021807065.1 bacterium | reverse complement strand
TCCGGCATCTGGAGAAGGGGCGGGTCGTCATTTTTGCAGCCGGTACGGGCAATCCGTATTTCACGACCGACACGACGGCGGCGCTGCGTGCGGTCGAGATCGGTGCCGAAGCGATTCTCAAGGCGACGAAGGTCGACGGCATCTACACTGCGGATCCGAAGAAAGACAAGACCGCGACGCGATTCGACCGCCTGACGTACATGGATGTCTTGCAACGCGGGCTCGAAGTGATGGATTCGACCTCGATGGCGCTGTGCATGGACAACAAGCTGCCGCTGATCGTCTTCGACACGTCGGTCAAGGGCAATATTCGCCGCGCCGTCGAAGGCGAGGCGATCGGCACCTACGTCGGAGCTGCAACATGAGCGATCCATTCTTCAGAGATGTCGAATCCCGGATGGGAAAGTGCGTGGAATCCTGCCGCAACGAGTTCGCGTCGATTCGCACCGGGCGCGCGTCGACTGCGCTGCTCGACCGTATCCACGTGGAGGCTTACGGCCAGCCCGTTCCGCTCAAGCAAGTTGCCGGCGTTTCGACACCGGATGCGCGATCGCTCGTCATCACCGCCTGGGACAAGGGCGTCGTTCCCGCAATCCGAAAGGCCATCGAAACGAGCGACCTGGGTTTGACGCCGAACATCGACGGCGCGGCTGTTCGCCTCACGATTCCGCCTCTCACCGAAGAGCGGCGTAAAGATCTCGTCAAAGTGGTGAAGAAACAAGCAGAAGAGAGCCGCGTTGCGGTACGCAACGTGCGGCATCACTCTCTGGATGAAATCAAGACGCAGCACAAACACGGCAACATCACCGACGACGATCAGAAGCAGATGAGCGAGCAACTCCAGAGGCTGACGGATAAGTATATAAAGGAAATAGACGCGCTTACCGCCGCCAAAGAAAAAGAGATCATGGAGGTATGACCGCGCGTAGCGTGGCCGGCCTTTCCGTAGGCAACGAGCTTATCCTCATGCGAGATGTGGAGGCGAGGTACGCGCTGCGGGGGAGGATGCTGCGGTATACGGTGCTGGCACCGTTCGGCCGGTGGCTAGCCCGCGGGAACCTGCGGGTCTTGCGGGTAAGCGAGAGAGAGGAGTATCTGGATCTCGTCCTGGGCTACGAATCGTATGTCAGCGCGAGCGGCACCGGCTAGCGCACCGAGCGCGGCGAAAAACCCAATCACGATGCGGCGCGTCGTCACCGGCATCGTGCTGGCGGCGGTCGGCCTCGCTTCGGTCGTGCTTCCGTGGACGTTCTATCTCGTCGTGCTGGCGACGGGGCTCGCCTGCCTCTACGAACTGAATAACCTTTGCGAGGTGAAGGGCCGGCCGCTCGAATATCCGATCGCGGTCATCGGCGTCTTCCTCTATACAGCGTTTGCCGTGCTGGGTTTGCTGCACAAGTGGGAAGGCGTGCTCATCTCCGGCATCGTCGTTACCGCGTTTTCCATCGGGATGTACGGCGAGGAGAGCGGCTACTTCGCGCGAACGGCCAACACGCTGCTCGCGGTGATGTACATCGGCAAGCTGCTGACGTACTTCATCTTTATCCGCCAGATCGATTTATTTCCGAATATAGGATTGGTGTGGACGGTTTACGCGATCGTGCTCATCGCGCTTTCCGACATCATGGCTATGCTCGTCGGCACGGCGATCGGGCGCCATCCTATGACCAGCATCTCGCCGAAGAAGACGTGGGAAGGTGCGGCTGGGTCGCTCGCGCTCGTCACCGCGGCCGCCGCGCTGCTCGCAACGATTCCGCAGATGCACCTGATCTGGTGGCAAGGTGCCTGCATCGGCGCGCTCACGAACGTCGCCGCGCAGGCAGGCGATTTGGTCGAGTCGGCCCTCAAGCGCGATGCCGGCGTCAAAGACGCGGGTTCGCTCATTCAGGGGCACGGCGGCGTGCTCGATCGATTCGATTCCTATCTCTTCGGCGGCACCGCGTTTTTCGCCACGCTGCATTTGATTGGCATCTTGCAGGTGAGGTAGGTAGTGCGTAAACGGGTAGCGATACTGGGGTCGACTGGGTCGATTGGGCGCCAGGCGCTCGACGTCATCTCACGTTTCTCCGATCGCTTCGTCGTCGCCGGGCTTGCTGCGGGGAAGAACGTGGAGTTGCTGCACGAGCAGGCGCGGCGCTTCGAGTGTGCGATCGCGACGAGCGCGGCGGACGGACCGGCGGCACTATTTCGCGTTGCGGTCGAGAGCGAGCCGGAGATCGTGCTGGCGGCAACAGACGGCGCGGTTGCTTTCGACGCGGTTTTCGCTGCGGTGGAGCGCGGCATCGACGTCGCGGTTGCAAACAAGGAGTTAATCGTCGCTGCCGGCGAGTTATTGATGGAGGCAGCGAGGAAGGGCGGCGCGCGGATTCTTCCGGTCGACAGCGAGCACAGCGCAATCTTTCAATGTCTCGTGGGCGAGGATCGAAGCCGCGTCGAGCGGATCCTGCTGACGGCGTCGGGCGGACCATTCCTGCGCAAGACGCGGGGAGAGATGGAGAACGCTACGATCGAGGCGGCGCTCGCGCATCCGACGTGGCGCATGGGGAAGAAGAACACCATCGATTCGGCGACGCTCATGAACAAGGGTTTGGAGGTTATCGAAGCCAGCCGTTTGTTCGGATTTCCAGGAGAGCGCATCGGGGTCGTGGTGCATCCGCAGTCGATCGTTCACGGCTTCGTCGTCTTCGCCGACGGCAGCGTGAAGGCGCAACTCGCGGCGCCGGACATGCGCGTGCCCATCGGGTATAGAT
>JAKAPO010000035.1 GCA_021807065.1 bacterium | reverse complement strand
CACGTCTCCGTCTTCCGGCCGCCTTCTGTCCGAATACCGCAGTGCTCGTCGGTCACGAAGCTACGGCTTCGCTCCCTCTTCGGCGCCTCGTCTTCGAACAAAGCGCGGCGCGGAATCCAAAAATGACCCAAGACCGACAAAATCCTAGGGTACAGGCAATAATTCTCGTTGGCGGTGAGGGGACGAGGTTACGTCCGCTGACGTACGGGACGCCGAAGCCGATGGTGCCGATAGCGGGCGTGCCGTTCCTGGCGCGTACGATGGAGAAGCTTTACAACGCCGGCATCAGAGACGTCGTTCTTTCAGCAGGATACATGCCGAAGGCCATCACCGAGTATTTCGGCGACGGCTCGGCGCTGAACATGCGCATCAGGTATGCAATCGAAACGACGCCGCTCGGCACGGCCGGCGGCATCAAGAATTGCGAAGTGTACATTACTGGCCCATTCTTCGTTTTCAACGGCGATATTCTCACGAGTCTCGACTTGCGCGAAATGATGCGACGGCACAAAGAGAAGGGCGGCGTCGGCATGCTGCATCTGATCGAAGTACCGGATCCTTCGGCATTCGGAGTCGTCGTCCACGATCGGGACGGCTTGATATCCGCATTCATCGAGAAGCCCGCAACGGGCACCGCGCCGAGCAACGAAATCAATGCCGGTACCTATCTGCTCGAGCGTGAAATACTCGACGCGATTCCCGCGGGACGTCCGGTGTCGATCGAACGCGAAACGTTTCCGAGCGTCATCGCCTCGGGGAAAAGACTCTACGCGCACACGACGCACGATTATTGGATCGACGTCGGCCGGCCGGAGAACTATCTGATGGCACATCGCGACGTGCTTGCGGGAACGATGCCACTACTCGTCGAGCCCGGCATTACGGGCGAGGGTGCGGACGCAATCGACGATCCGCGCTGTCTGGTGCCGCCGGTCCATCTCGATGCGGGAGTTGAAGTCGACGCTTCGGCCAGCGTGGGGCCAAACGTCGTGCTTGGTCGAGGTTCGAAGGTCCGCGCGGGGGCGGCGATCCGAGGCTCCGTCCTGTGGGACGATGTTTACGTCGATCGAGGCGCCGTCATCGAAGATGCGATCATCGCCTCGGGCGCTCGCATTGGGGCGGGAGCCAAGGTAGGCCCCGGCAGCGTCATCGGGCACGGCATCGAAATCGAGGCCGGCGGACGCATCGAGCCGGGCAGCCGCGTGGGAGAGCCTGCCCGTTAACTCCGGCGACTGCCGGCTCGGTCGCTAGTTTATCCCCACGACCCTAGGGTAGAATGGACCAATGACGGCCGGATCGGTCAAAACGCTCCGTATCGCCGGCGTACCTCGATCACTCTTCTTGGGATCCTATCCGCCGCGCGAATGCGGGATCGCTACCTTCACCCGTGACGTGGTTACGGCGTTCGACAGCGGCTTTGGGACGCATAGCGGCGTTATCGCCGTGGACGAACCGGGTGGTGAGGTGCGAACGTACGGCCCGGAAGTGATAGCTCGCATCCGGCAAAACGAGCGCGGCGACTACCTTCGCGCGGCGCGAACCATCAGTGAGGATCCGGCTGCGGAGCTGCTCAACGTCCAGCATGAGTACGGTCTCTTTGGTGGGGAGCTTGGCGAGTGGCTGGTCGATTTGATGCGCACGCTGATCAAGCCGGTCGTGCTCACGCTGCACACGGTCCTGCCGGAACCGGACGAAAAGATGTTGGCGATCACGGAGCGCCTCTGCCGATATTCGGCGCGCGTCGTCGCGCTTTCAGAGACCGGCCGCGACTTGCTCGAACGCATCTTCGGCATCGATCCGCAGAAGCTGCGGGTGATCCATCACGGCGTCCCGAGCGTGCCATTCCAAGGCACGGAAGCGGCGAAAGCGTCGTTCGGCATCGGGCAACGGCAGGTGATCTCTACTTTCGGACTCATCAGCCGAGGCAAAGGTCTCGAATACGCGATCGAAGCGATGCGCGCGGTCGTCAAACGCCACCCCGAGGCGCTCTACCTGATTCTCGGCGAAACGCACCCGGTCGTGCGGCGCCAGGAGGGCGAGTCCTATCGCGAATCCCTGCAAGAAATGGTTCGCGGTTTCGGTTTGCAATACAACGTGCAACTCGTCGACAAATACATGGAGAGCGAGGAGCTGCTGAGCTATCTCGCGGCAACCGATATCTATTTGACGCCGTATTTGAACCCGACGCAGATCGTTAGCGGAACGCTCGCGTATGCGATGGGTTGCGGCAAAGCCATCGTATCGACGCCGTATCTGTATGCGAAGGAACTGCTCAACTTCGGGCGCGGCTTCATCGTACCGTTCCGCGATGCGGGCGCGATTGCGGAAAATGTCATCGCGCTGCTCGATGATCCTGCATTGCGCCGCGCTACCGAACGGCGCGCGTATCGATTCAGTCGCCAGATGACGTGGCCGCACGTCGCAATCGAATACGGGCGTCTCTTCAGCGAGCTGATTCCAAGGAGCCCGATCGAACTGGTCGGGACTGCTTGATCGCCACCTCACTTCCTCCGCTCGACCACCTCGTCGCCTTGAGCGACGAGGTGGGTGTCATTCAACACGCGTTGGAAAACGTACCGAACCGCTCTACTGGATATTGTACCGACGACGTCGCGCGCGCGCTTATGGTCGTGCTGGCGCGCATGCGGATCGTGCCAAGAGATGCGCGCGCCGAACGGCTAGCGACTGCCTACCTCGCGTTCCTGGCAGACGCGCAGTTGCCCGACGGGCGATTTCACAACTTCATGAGCTACGAGCGACACTGGCTCGACGATGTAGGTACCCGCGACAGCAACGGACGCGCGCTCTGGGCGCTTGGGTATGCGATGCGCTATGCGCCCGATCGACGCCGGCGCGTCGCGAAAGCATTATTCGAAAAGGCGCTTCGCGCGCTGGAATGGCTCGAATATCCGTTGAGCGAGGCTTATGCCATGCTCGGTCTGGCACACGCACATAGCGCCGCGCCATCCCCCGCGTATGCCGCCGGCCTGCGGCTCTTGGGTGCGCGCTCGCTCGAGCGGCTCGCGGCGAGCAGCGATGCGAGCTGGACGTGGTTTGACGATGCGATGACGTACGACGTCGCTCGGCAACCCGAGGGGCTAATACGCGCCGGCATGGTCCTACAGCACCGGCCGTTCCTCGACGCCGGTGCCCTGGCACTCGATTTCTACGAGAAGATCGTCCTCGAAAACGAAATCTTCGTGCCGATCGGTAACGCGGGATGGTACGTTCGTGGCGGGCAGCGCGCGCGCTACGATCAGCAGCCGCTCGAAGCCGCGGCAATGGTTGATGCGGAACTGGCCGCTTTGGATGCGACAGGTAATCTGGCGTACCTGCGGGCAGCGCAGGCGGCTATCGCGTGGTTCGAGGGGCGAAACTCCGAAGGAATCGTGATGGCGCACGACGGCGGATGTTACGACGGGCTGGGATCGGGCGCTGCGAACAGAAATATGGGAGCTGAATCCACGCTGGCGATGCTCTCTGCGGCATACGCATTCGCATTGCGGCGCCATGCGACTCGTGTCGCAGCCGTACCCTAACTCCGACAAGCTCCTAGTCGCGTACCTCTTTCGGAGCATGACATCGGGGCGGTTCCGGCGAAGAACAGCATTGCGATGATGTTGGAGACGGAAGCCCTCAATGATGTACAGTCAGCCGCCGTTCGCCATACCGAGGGCGCGTGTTTGATCTTTGCCGGCGCGGGCAGCGGAAAGACGCGCGTCATCACGTATCGCATCGCATATCTGATGCACGAGCTGGGCGTCGCTCCCGATCGCATTCTGGCGGTGACGTTTACGAACAAGGCGGCCGGCGAGATGAAGTCTCGTCTGGAACGGATGGTCGGAGCAAACGCGCACGACGTATGGTGCGGTACATTTCACGCGATGTGCGTGCGAATTCTTCGCCGCGACGGCAGGCGCGTCGGTATTGCGCCGGGATTCGTCATCCTCGACGAGAGCGATCAGCGGCAACTCGTCAAAGAGATTCTTGAAGATCTCGATTACGACGAACGCCAACTCTCCCCCGGCGCTTGCCTTGCGGAGATCGGCCGCGCCAAGACGGCGATGTTGGACCCGGAACGGTATCTCGAGAAACAGAAGTCGCAGGTCGGCGAGCGCTACGGTGAAGTGTATCGCGAGTACCAGCGCCGGCTGGCGGAGTCCAACAGCCTCGACTTCGACGACCTGATCCTGCGAACGATCGATCTCCTCGAATCGGACTCTTCGGTACGCGAAAAATACCAGCGGCGTTTTCAGTATATCTTGGTGGACGAATATCAGGACGTCAACCTCGCGCAGCACCGGCTCATTGCCATCCTCGGCGATCTTCACCGCAACGTTACGGTCGTCGGCGACGATGATCAATCCATCTATTCGTGGCGCGGCAGCGACCACCAGATGATTTTGCGTTTCGAGGTGGATTTTCAGGGCGCGACCGTTTTCAAGCTCGAAGAGAACTATCGCAGCACGCAACGTATCCTCGATGCCGCAAACGCGCTGGTCGCGAATAACCAATTGCGCGCGCCGAAAAAGCTCTTTACGCAACGCGGTGAAGGAGATCCGTTGCTCGTCTATCCAGCCGCGACCGAACGCGACGAAGCGCGATACGTGGTGGAACAGATCAAAGATGCGGTACGCGACGGCTCCGCGTATCGCGATTTTCTCGTGCTCTATCGCACGAACGCGCAGTCGCGCGTCTTCGAAGAAGCCTTGCTCGCGGATGGCATTCCCTATCGCGTCATCGGGGGCGTCGGCTTCTACGCGCGATCGGAGGTCAAAGACATCGTCGCCTATCTTCGGTACATTCTCAATCCGGCCGATGCGATCGCATTCAAGCGCATCGTCAACGTGCCGCGCAGAGGCATCGGGCAGCAGACGCTCGGCGCGCTCGTACACGCTGCCAACAAGGCGTCGCTTTCGGTCGGGCAGGCGGTCTTCGATAACGAGCTGCTACGCACCGCCGTGCCGAAGAAGCTGCGCGAGCTGGAGCGCTTCGCAGAGTTGATCGCCGCTTTCCGCAAGCATGCGGAGCGCTTTCGTGTCTCGGAACTCTTGGTTACGGTGATGGAAGAGTCGGGGTACGTCCGCGAGCTGCAAAACGAGGAAACCAACGACGCGCGCGCGCGATTGGAGAACCTGCAAGAACTGGTGGGCGTCGCCCGCGAGTACGAGTCGTCCGAAGCCGAACCGACGCTCGCGGGCTTCTTGGCGAACATCGCGCTCATCAGCGACGTCGACGCATTAGAGGCAGACGGGTCGTACGTTACGCTCATGACGCTTCACAGCGCGAAAGGTCTCGAATTCAACACGGTGTTCTTGACCGGGCTCGAGGAAGGCGTCTTTCCGCATGGACGAGCGCTAACCGAGCCCAAAGAACTAGAAGAGGAGCGGCGCTTGGCCTACGTAGGCGTTACACGAGCCATGGATCGCCTCTTCTTGACGTTTGCGCAACGCCGCGCGCTCTTCGGCAACAGCTATGCTTATCCGCGGTCGCGTTTTCTCGGCGAGATGCCGAATCTCGAATTTTTGGAGAGCGAGAGCCTCGCGGTGCCGAAAGCTACGGGTGGGCGCTGGCGTGAGGTTTCAATTCACCAAACCGCCGGAGCGGGCATGCACATGCAGCTGATTCCGGGCGATAGAGTGCGCCATCCAAAGTGGGGCGAGGGAAAGATCGCAAGCATCGTGGGAGCGGGCGGTGACGGGCTCGTGACCATCGACTTCCCAAACGTCGGCCAAAAGATGCTGATGTTGAAATACGCACCCCTCGAAAAAGTGTAAGAACAGCTCTGAACGAAGCAGAGCATTCCTTAGGATACGATGGCGATACGAGTAGCAGTGGCCGGGGCCTTAGGCCGCATGGGGGCGGTTGCGTGCGCCGCGCTGCGGGCTGCAGAGGGTATCGAATACGTCGGCGGGCTCGTTCGCACGCTGCCGGAAGGCGGCCCGGCCGACACGCTTTTTGACAGCGCCGATAAACTTTTCGAGAAACAGAAACCCGACGTTTTGCTCGACCTAACGACCTATCCCGCGACGGTCGAGATATCGATGGCGGCGCTGCGTCGGGGCGTGCGTCCCGTGATCGGCGCGACCGGTTGGAGCGATTTCGATCGGCAAGCTCTCGAACGGGAGGCGGGCGAGCGCGGTTTGGGCGCGATGCTCGTGCCGAACTTTTCGATTGGTGCCGAGCTGGCGATGCGTTTTGCCGGCGAAGCGGCTCGCTTCTATCCGAGCGTAGAAATCGTTGAGCTGCATCACGACAAGAAGAAAGACAGACCATCAGGAACGGCGATTGCGACTGCCGAACGGATCGTAGCGAGCGGCGATTTCGGCGAGGTGCCGATCCATAGCGTACGGCTGCGTGGGTTGGTAGCGCACCAGGAGGTGCTCTTCGGTGGTGAAGGTGAGGTGCTGACGATTCGCCACGATTGCCTTTCGCGCGAAGCGTATGCGGCGGGTATGCTCGCCGCGGTGCACGCGGTGATGAACGCGAACGCGCTCATCGTCGGATTGGGAGACGTTGTGCCGGAGGCGAAACCATCGACATAGCCGTGGTCGGCGCGACCGGAGCCGTCGGCGAAACGCTTATAAGGGTGTTGGAGGAACGCCGAATTCCCATCGACCGGCTCGGGGTTTTCGCGTCGCATCCGCGGTCACGAGCGGCGCGGTTTCGCGGAGATTTGCTCGACGTTGCGCCAACTAGCGAAGAGGCGTTACAGCCTTACAGTGTCGTCTTTTTCGCGGGCGGCGAAGGCGCGAGCGAACGGTTCGTTCCGTCGATCGTCGATCGGGGCGCCGTCGTTATCGATAATAGTGCGACGTTTCGCATGCGCGAAGACGTGCCGCTCCTGATTCCCGAGATCAATGGAGGCGTCGCCGGTAGGGAACATCGGATATTTCCGGTTGCAAACTGTACGGCGATCATCTTGTGCATGGCGCTGGCACCACTGCGCGAAGTTGCAGGATTGCGCGCGGTGCGCGTGGCGACGTATCAAGCCGTGAGCGGCGCGGGGAAGGCGGCACTCGAGGCATTCGACCGAGCCGAGGGCAACGTCGTGCGCAACGTCGTTCCGCACGTTGGTGCCGCGTTCGACGAGAACGGCGAGAGCGGCGAGGAGCGCAAGGTGCGCGAGGAGACGCGCAAGATGCTCGCCCTTCCCGATCTTTTCGTCAGCAGCATGTGCGTGCGCGTACCCGTACGCACCGCGCATTCAGAAGCGGTGTTTTTCGAAACCGAGCGCGAGACGAGCATCGAGGAAATGGCGGAGGCATTCGAGCGGGCGCCTTCGGTGGTTTTTCATCGGGATGGCATCGTCACGCCGCGAGAGGTAGAGGGCAGTGACGAAGTTCACGTGGCGAGGCTGCGGACAGAAATCCCATACGCTTCCCTCGACCTCGCTCAGCGCTCACGCGCTTCGCTCGCTCGGGATGACAAAAGCAAAAGTCCGGGGCGCACGGCGGGAAGATACTTCTCGCTGTGGTGCGTGGGGGACCAGCTGCGTAAGGGGGCGGCTACGAACGCCGTCCAAATCCTAGAGCTGCTGATGGCAAAGGGTTACGTGAGATGAAAACGGGCACCGTTGCGGTGCTGAAATTTGGCGGAACGTCGTTGGCAACCGATCGGACGCGAGCGATTGCGCGGCGGCGCGTGATCGACGCTCGCGGGGACGGCGACGTCGTGGCCGTGGTTTCGGCGATGGGACGCGCTCCTCAACCATACGCAACGGATTCGCTTCTTGGTCTGATCGGCGCGAGCGCAAGTTCAACGCGCAACGGCGACTTGCTGATCGCCGGCGGCGAGATCATTTCGGCGGCGGTTTTCGCGCAGGAGCTTGAATCGGAGGGGACGCCGGCCATCGCGCTCACGGGCGCGCAGGCGGGCATCGTTACCGACGAACGCTTCGGCGACGCAAGGGTTCGCCGCGTCGAGCCGCAGGCGCTTCGCGAGCTCCTCGCGCAAGGCATCGTTCCTGTCGTCGCCGGATTCCAAGGCGCGAGCGAAGGCGGTGCGATTACGACGCTGGGTCGCGGCGGCACAGACTTATCGGCGATCGCAATCGGAGAAGCACTCGGTGCCGATCGCATCGACATCTATACCGACGTCCCCGGAGTGATGACCGGCGATCCCCGACGCGTTGCCGGAGCACGCACGATCGAACGCGCTACCTTGGAAGAGGTGAGCGAGCTCGCGCAACACGGCGCGAAGGTCATGCATCACAAGGCCGCGGAGCACGCGCGACGTAGCGGAACGCGGTATCGCATCGCGGATTTGGCGAGCGATCGCGGCACGACCGTGGACGAGGCGATCGATCACCACCGCCCCGTTACCGGCGTCGCGCTTTCGGGGAGGCTGACGTGGGTGCGCGTCATTCGCGGCGACATCGAGAATCCCAAGCGTAGGATGGAGACGGAGCTAGAAATGTTCCGTCGCATCGCCGAAGCCGGCATTTCGATCGATCAGGTGACGATCAATCAGGCCGGCGTGGCTTTCGTCGTGACGGGCGACCGCGGCGGTGAGGTCCGCCGGCTGCTCGGCGATCTCAATCTCGCGGTACGCGTTCGCGAGGGCTGCGCGAAATTGTCTGTCGTCGGCAACGGCATGCGCGAGGCGCCGGGCGTCATCTACGAGCTCACCAGCGCCTTGGCCGACTCTAACGTCGAGATCATCCATTGCACGGATAGTAACGTGACGATCTCGGTGCTCGTGCCGGTGCAAGACGGCGAGCGGGCGGAGGAAGCCGCTCATCGTCAGTTCAAACTCGATGCCGGAGATCCGAGTCGATGAACAGCACGCTTGGGACGGTCCTCACCGCGATGATCACGCCGTTCAGGGTGGACGGAGAGATCGATTATGCCGAGGCGCAACGCCTAGCAGCATGGCTGGTAGATCGCGGCAACGACGGCTTGGTCGTGGCCGGCTCGACGGGTGAGGGGCAGACGCTCGATGCGAACGAACGCAACGCGCTCGTTCGAGCGGTGAAGGATGCCGTTGGCAAACGCGCGCACGTCATCGCCAACGCAGGCTCGAACGATACGCGCGACTCGGTGCGCTCCGTTAACGCGGCGCAGGAGGCGGGAGCAGACGCAATTCTTGCCGTCGTTCCGTACTACAACAAACCACCGCAGAGCGGGATGCTCGCGCACTTCTCGGCAATAGCCGACGCGACGTCGCTACCGGTCATCGTCTACAATATCCCTGGGAGAACGGCGGCGAACATGCTCCCGGAGACGTTGCTCGAACTTGCTCGGAGAAAGCGCAATATCTCCGGCGTGAAAGAATCGAGCGGCGACCTGAAGCAGGTCGGGACGATCCTGCGGGATCGCGATCCTCGATTCATCGTGTGGGCCGGAGACGATCACCTTTTTCTGCCCGTGCTTGCGCTCGGCGGCGACGGTGTCGTGGGCGTCGCGTCCCATCTCTGCTCGCTCGAATACCGGCGCATGATCGATGCATTCTCCGAAGGTGACGTTACCGAGGCGGCCCAGATTCACGGCTCCCTCCTGCGGCTGATCGATGCACTCTTCGCACACACGAGTCCGATACCGATCAAATGGGCGATGGCGCAGTTGGGATTCCACGTCGGTTCGTGCCGTCTACCCCTGGACTCGATTCCCCCGGCGGTAGCGGATCGATTGCGACCGCTCCTGACCCCGTATCTGTCGGGCGCGTTGACACGCTAAGCGTAGCGAGCGATGACGGGCGAAACGGAGGGACCGGCAGTCGTGTTCATTCTGGGGTGCAGGCTCGACGATATCGATGCGGAGCGGGCGAATTTGCGGATCTTGGAGTTAGCCGAAGGCAATGGCGGGGCGCAGGTCGTCACGCTCGGAACGGAGATGGTCGTGCACGCGCAGCGCGACGCGCGCTTTCGCGCGATCGTCAATGCGAGCGCGCTGTCGCTTTGTGATACGGCCGGCTTGCTGTGGGTCGCACGCCGACGCGGCGCGAAGTTGCACGAGCGCGTTGCGGGTGTGGATCTCATCGAACATCTTTGCGCCGGGGCGGCGCAGAGACACATTCCCATCTATCTGTTCGGAGGCATGGAAGGGGTTGCCGCGGAAGCGGCGCGGCGGCTCCAGGAACGTTACGAAGGATTGATCGTTGCCGGCGCGCGCAGCGGGTACTTCGACGAGAGCGAGAGCCCGCAGATTGCTCGCGCAATTCGGTTGAGCGGTGCGAAGTTGCTCTTGTGCGGCCTCGGTTTTCCGCGGCAAGAGTATTGGCTCGCGGCGCATCTACATGAGACGGGCTGCGGTGCCGGGATCGGCGTGGGTGGATCGCTCGACGTGATCGGCGGACGCGTCCAGCGTGCACCGGTCGCTTGGCGGCGCCTGCGTCTCGAATGGTTGTACCGTTTGGTGCGCGAGCCGCGACGCTGGAGGCGGCAGCTCGCGCTTCCGGCGTTCGTCGGCCTCGTCGCATGCGAGGCGCTTCATCTGCGCCGAGGGCTCGTCTCGTGAAAGCGATGATTCTCGCCGGTGGGCTCTCCACGAGACTCTATCCGCTGACGAAAACCGTGCCCAAGCCACTCGTGCCGGTACTCGGCGAACCCAACATCGCGCACGTCGTGCGTTATTTGAAGAGGTACGGCGTCACCGAAGTGGCGACAAATGTGTTCTATTTTGCCGAGGACGTTCGCGGCGCGTTGGCGGATGGCGAGCGTTGGGGCGTGCGATTGACGTACCTCGACGAAAGCGCATTGAGCGGCAGCGCCGGCGCCGTGAAACTGATGCAGAGTTTTCTCGATTCGGAGCCATTTGTCGTCATCGGCTGCGACGATATCACGAATCTGAACCTCGAGGCGCTGCTTGCGTTCCATAACGAGCGTAGCGCCATTGCGACGATCGGTCTCGTCGAGCGGGACGACGTGTGGGAGTACGGCGTGGTCGTGCTCGACGAACGGGGTAAGATCGTTGGATTTCAAGAGAAGCCGGCGCCCGGAACCGAGCGCAGCCGGTTGGTCAATACCGGCGTCTACGTCTTTTCGCAAGCGATCTTCGAGCGTATACCGGCGAGCGAAGTCTATGACTTCGGCAAGCAGGTTTTCCCGAAGTTACAGGAGGACGGCGCTGCATTCTACGGTTACGATGCAAAAGGCGCGTATTGGTGCGATATCGGAACGATCGGCGAATACCGGCGCGTCACCGACGACTTGCTCCTTGGGAAGTTTGCCTTACCGGGAGTCGATCCGGGGCATCGCGATGGGACCGCGCAGATCGCGGCGGACGCTACTGTGGCGGGCCCCGTTTGGATTGGGGCTCGAGCGTCGATTGGGTCGAGGGCTCGCGTTGTCGGCCCGAGCGTTATCAGCATGGACGTTTCAATCGAAGCGGGTGCCGACGTCGAGCACGCGATTCTCTGGCCAAAATCCCACGTCGGCAGCGGTGCCGTCGTTCGCAACACCATCGTAGGCGTCTCTTATCGGGTCGATGCCGGGCGCGAAGTCATCGGCTCGGTGGTAGCGAACGAATCAGTCGTGCAGGCTCCGGGATAGAGCGGTCGAGGTCACCTGTCGGAGTCCGGAAAGAGGCGCGAGAGGCCGAAGCCGGCGAGCGTCACCCCGGCAGTGCCGACCAGAATCGGTAGAAGACTGTGTAGCATCATGTTGGATAGCCTCTACCAACACCGTTCTCCTAAGAACGGATGCGCGTGTGCGACTATTGGCGCTCTCTTCGAGAAGAGGGGCCTCGCCTGCCAGGGGCCGCTGCGAGAGGAAACCGCTCTTGTGACGGCATCGGCTTCTCTCTCGACGAGTATATAGAGTCCGATTAGCCATGACACTTCCGCGAGCGTCGCCGCCGGGCGGATCTTGCCGTTGGATGGCGTGTGCGCGATAGAGGGGTGTGCGGTCGGAAATTCTCGACGCCCTCTTTCCTCCGCAGTGCGGGGCATGCGGTGCCATCGGCAGCGGATTCTGCGATGGCTGTGCCCGAGGTGCGATACCGTGCAGCGAGCGACGGGATACGCTGATCGTGCGGGCACTGGGCACGTATACCGGGGCATTACGCAGGGTGGTGCTGGCCGTTAAAGACGGACGGCGCGACGTCGCGCGTGCGCTGGGTGAACGTCTCGCGCACCTGATTTCACCCGGTGCGATTCTGGTTCCAGTTCCTACGACGGGATCCCGACGGCGGGTGCGCGGTATCGACGGCGTCTACGAGATCGCCCAGGCGGCGAGAACCGCTGGAGCGAGCCTACGCGAAGGTTTGAAACACGCTGCGAGCGACGCGCAGCGAGGTCGTTCGCGCGAGGCGCGGCTACTCGCTCGCGGACGTTTTCGCTGTACGGCGAAGTTCGATGGCGCGAAGATGTTGCTGATCGACGACGTGTGCACGACAGGTGCGACGCCGGAGGATTGTGCGAGAGCGTTGCGCTCCTGCGGTGCGGCCGTGAACGAGGCGCTCGTCGCCGCGCTCTCGCGCGATCAAACGTAATCGCGCAGCGTGAGCGTCAGGTCACGATCGGCGGAACCGCTGCGAACGTGAAGCCGTATCGCCGTGCCGGGTGCGCCGGAGAGGAGCGCTCGCAACTGCGCGAGCGTGTACGCGCTGGCAGCTTTTCCGTTGACCGCGAGGATGAAATCGCCTTTCTTCAAGCCTGCGGCAGCTGCCGGCGTTCCCGGGCGAGCGTCAAGCACCATGACGCCGCCGTGGTAATTGATGAGGAAGAGTCCGGAACGATCGTATGTGAACGGCGTTCCGTAGGATGCGTTCGGCTTGAGAAAGATCCGATAATCCGGATAATCGAGGGTAAGGGTAAAGCGCCGCCAGAGATCGCCGCCGATGTTGGCTGGCGTGAATGGATCGGCTAAGGCACCAGTGTGCTGCGTGCTGAACCCAGCTACAACTCCGTCGAGCGCGAACGTTCCGATGCCGACGTCGACGCGGCCGAGCCGTCCCATAGCGGGCCCTCCGACGCCGAATCCGTTGACGGCGTCGCTGGTTGTCGCTGCAGCCGCTATTTTTGGATGCGATGCCAGGAAGGGTGAAAAGAGATCGAAGGCGCCACGGTTTCCGGTGTCAAGCTCCGCATCTGTCCGGACGCCGTCGATGGTGATAGGCACGCGCGGGATCGTGCCATCGAAGAAAAACGGCACTGCCGAACCTTGCGGGGTCATGCCTCCCGCGTCATCGTTCTCG
>JAKAPO010000305.1 GCA_021807065.1 bacterium | reverse complement strand
GGTCACGTTCAACGCCTCGTAGGTGAAGTTCAAGACTAAGACGTCGCTGTACATAGTAGAAGGCCGCCTCAACGGCGGGGCCTTCTATTTTACGCGGCGGTGGAGCGCTTCCTACTTAGCCGGCGTGCGCGCTCGACCATGGCGAGGAAGTAAGCATGGATTCGGGGGTCGCCGCTCAGTTCAGGATGGAACGAGGTACCCAGAACGTTGTCCTGCCGTACCATGACGCCATGACCGTTGCGCGACGCCAGGAGCTCGACGCCTTGCCCGACGCGCTCGATCCACGGCGCGCGGATGAAGATCGCCGGAAATGGCTTGGACCCTAACGCCGGAATGGAAAGGTCCACCTCGGCCGACTCGTTTTGGCGTCCGAACGCGTTGCGGCGTACCGTCACGTCGAGCAGATCGAGCGAGGGTTGTTCCATGTCCGCAACGTCATGCGCAACGACGATCATCCCCATGCAGGTTCCCCACAGCGGCATACCGCTGCGAACGCGCTGCACTATTGGATTCGCGAGGCCGAAGCGTTCCAGCAGTCGCATCACCGCCGTCGACTCGCCGCCGGGAATTACCAAGCCGTCGAGATCGTCGAGCTGCTCTCTTGTCTTGACCGCAACCGCCTCCGCGCCGGCTCGCCGCAGCGAGGCGCGATGCTCCTCTACGTCACCCTGTAATGCGAGCACGCCGATCCTCGCCATCAGCTTCCTCGCGGAGCGAGTAGCTGCGATTCGGGAAGATTGCGCACGTCCAGCCCGGGCATCGCCTCCGACGTTCCCAGCGACTTGCACGCCTCTGCGACAATCTTGGCGTCCTCGTAGTGTGTCGTCGCGTCGACGATCGCCTTGGCGAACTTTTTCGGATCTTTCGATTTGAAGATACCGCTTCCAACGAAGATGCCCTCGGCACCGAGTTGCATCATCAATGCCGCATCTGCCGGAGTCGAGACGCCGCCCGCACAAAAGAGCACGACCGGTAATCTCCCCGCACGCGCAACTTCCGCAACGAGCTCAAAAGGCGCGCCGAGATCGCGTGCTCGTGTAACCAACTCTTCTTTCGGTGCCGCGTGCAGGTCGCGAACGGCGTCGCCGATCGCGCGCATGTGCCTAACCGCCTCGACGATGTTGCCGCTCCCCGCTTCACCCTTGCTGCGGATCATCGCCGCGCCTTCGGCGATTCGGCGCAGCGCTTCGCCGAGGTCGCGCGCGCCGCAGACGAACGGCGTCGTGAACGCGTGCTTATCGATGTGGTACTTGTCATCGGCCGGCGTAAGGACTTCGGACTCGTCGATGTAGTCGACGCCGATCGATTGCAGAACTTGAGCCTCCGCAAAGTGCCCGATGCGTACCTTGGCCATCACAGGAATCGTAACGGCGTCCATGATCGATTGAATCAACTCGAGCGAACTCATCCGCGCGACGCCGCCCGCGGCGCGAATGTCCGCCGGGATGCGCTCGAGCGCCATCACCGCGACGGCTCCGGCCTCTTGAGCGATCGTCGCGTGTTCTGGCGTGACGACGTCCATGATGACGCCTCCCTTGAGCATCTGCGCGAGGCCGCGCTTCACCGTAACCGTGCCGGTCTGTTCCATAGCCTTCTTATCCTATCAGGCGGGCGGCGAGGTTGCACCCGGCGATGCCGCAGCAGCGGCGGCAGCCCGCGAGGCCGGCGATCTGGAAGGCGAGGGAGCGGCTGTGGGAGAGGCCACCGGCGACGGGAACGGGCTGCGATCCCAAATAGGGATGTTCGGGTTCACCGTCGGCGTCGCCGCCGGCGCCGTCCGCTTGGGCTTCGGCGGCGGAGGCACCGTCGGCAGAGGGACCGGCGGAACGCGCGGGTCGTAGAAGCCTGGATCGGGCGCGGCTGAAAGCGTCTGGGAGCGTTGCCACCCGGGACCGTAAGATCCGCCGCTGGTATCCAGCGGTTCGGGCGTAATGAGCACCGTCGGCAACACCGAGGGATGCAGCTCGGTAGACTGATCGAGCACGCGATACCCCACGGCTTGCCCGACCGCAATCGCGGTCAGCAGCACGACGGTTCCCGCTGCCAGGAGGATTACCGTAAAACGCTTAGAGGGGTCCACGGCGTAGTGCCTTCGCCGTTAGCGTTGAGCGCCATGCGTGTGCGGGGCGAACGACGTCCAGCCGTGCAGCGCGCGCCCGGCGCTCGGTCGGCTTGCCTCCCAGGTGCACTTCACCGAGAGCGCCGGCTTGCAGCTCGAGGCGCGCGCTATGGCCGCGAAACTCGACGACGACGTCGCGAGCCCGGTCGTTGAGGTTGCAGAGAAAGATTCGAACCGCGCCGTTTTCGTCTTCGAAGCCGACGGCGCCGACTTCGACCGGTGACGTCGTTACCTCGTCGCTGACGTCTCGGCCGGCAAAGATGCACGTGAACGGCTCGTCGGCCGAAAGCTCGGCCATGTTGCCGTAGATCACGTCGTTGCGTAGATCGACGACGTACGTGCAACGCCTTCCGCCCCAGTGCACGCGCGCGGCGGCGATCCACTGCCAACCCTTCGGGTGTAGCGGCGCGAGATGGGGCCGCCCACTCGTCCGATACCCATCGAGTCCTCCGACCGTCTCGGCAACCGCCCAGAGATATTTTGCGCTGGTCCACGGCGAGAGGTACATGCCACGATTGCTGAGCGATCCGCCGTCGAACCATTCCGCGAATTCGCCGGGGACCGTATTGCGCGGGCTCCCCGCCTCGATCGCTTCGTAGGTCTCGCGTAAGAACGTCACCGCCTCGTTCGTGAGGTTAAGAT
>JAKAPO010000304.1 GCA_021807065.1 bacterium | reverse complement strand
ATTGCATTTTTGGTGAAAACGCCGGCCTTTCCGCTCCACACCTGGATGCCGAACACCTATGCAAGCCTGCCGCCGCCGGTTGCTGCCGTCGTTGGTGCCGTGCAATCGAAGGCCGGCCTCTACGGATTGTTTGTGATCGGCCTGACGTTGATGCCGCAAGAGATCGCGCGTTACTCAACCGTGCTGATCGTGCTGGGTTCGATCTCGGTGCTCTACGGTGCAGTTGCAGCGCTGGTGCAGAACGACGCAAAGCGGGTGGTCGCCTATTCCTCGCTTTCGCATCTCGGCTTGATCGTGATCGCCATCGCGACGCAGCAACCACTTGCGCTTGCGGGTGCGGCGCTCTATATCGTCGCGCACGGTCTTTTTACCGCGGCGGTTTTCATCGGTCTCGGTTACGTCGAGGAACGCGAAGAGACACGATCGCTTGCGCGGCTGCGCGGGATCGGCGCGAAAAATCCGCGCCTCGCCGGTGCGTTGACGATCGGCGGCCTCGCCATGTTGGGGCTTCCCGGCCTCGCGGGCTTCGTCGGCGAGTTGGTCATCATCACCGGTATCGTGCAGAGCGGTAATATCGCCGTCGCCGTCATCGCCGTCATCTCGGTCGTTCTCGCAGCGGCATACGTGCTGCGGCTCTTCCAGGGAATCGTGAACGGCCCGGTCGCGCACGATCTGCCGGTTCGCCGCGATTTAACGTGGCGGGAAGGCATCGCCGTCGCGCCGTTGCTCTTGGCGCTGCTCTATCTCGGTGTGAATCCGCACGCCGTCCTCGCAAGCGGATCGGTTCCGATACCGCGAGCCCCACTATCATCTTCCGCAGGAGTGACGACGCCATGACGCTGCCGTTTACCCACACCGATTGGGCCGCCGTCGCGCCGCTCGAAGCCCTCGCCGCTACCGGTCTGCTCGTGTTGCTCCTCGATCTTCTCTGGCGCCCATATGCGCCGCGCGCACTTTCGCTGAGCGTCGCCGTTCTCGGGACGATTGTCACCGTGGTGATGATTGCGCAGCAGTACGGAACGAATGTCTCCGCGTTCAACGGCGGCTACGTTGTTGGAAACTTCAGCGTGCTCTTCAGTGAGGTTATTCTTCTCGGAGCGCTCGGCGCGCTCGCGCTGATGGGGCGCGGGGGAAGCGATCGTGAGAGCGCCGGAACGATAGCGTTATTGCTATGGAGCGCCTGCGGTGCGCTCTTGCTTGCAGCTGCAGCGACGACGATGACGATTTTCTTAGGCATCGAATTGCTCTCGCTTGCGCTCTACTGTCTCTGCGGTCTTGCGAACCGCAAGAGTGCGCGCGAAGCCGCGCTGAAATACCTCCTCCTCTCCTCGACGGCATCGGCGGTCTTGCTCTTCGGAATGGCGCTGCTCTTCGGCGCGAGCGGCAGCGTTTCGCTCGCTGCACTTGCAACGCCGACGATGGTGACGAACCCGCTCTTCTGGATGGGAAGCGGATTTTTTCTCGTCGGCATCGCCTTTAAGCTCAGTCTCGTGCCGTTCCATGCATGGGCCCCCGACGTCTATGAAGGCGCGCCGCTGCCGATCGCTGCGTTTATGACCGTCGTCACGAAAGCGGCGACGATCGCGATCTTTGCGCGCTTCGCCTACGCCGCGCTGCCGGTCGGGGCATCGCAGATGCTCTTGCTGCCGATCTGGGTGGTCGCGGGAATCTCGATGATCGTTGGTAACGTCGGCATGCTCGCGCAGCACGATCTCAAACGGCTGCTCGGCTACTCCGGTATCGCACAGGTCGGCTATATTCTCGCCGCCCTCGCCGGGACGACGAAAATGGGCTTGCAGTATGCGTTTTTCTATCTCGCCGTCTATGCGGTGATGAATCTGGGCGCCTTCGCCGTCGCTTCCATTCTGAGTTCGAGCGACGAAGAAGAAGGATCGCATCTCGAAAGCTATCGCGGACTCGGCGCACGCCGACCGCTGCTCGCCGCCGCGATGACGTTCTTCCTGTTGGCACTTGCGGGTTTGCCGCCGACCGCCGGGTTCTTAGGGAAAATCCTGATCCTCGCCGTGACGGCCGGCAGCGGCTATCTCTGGCTCGCCGCGTTGCTGCTTATCGGTACGGCGATCTCGCTCTACGCCTACGCAAAGATCATTCTGGCGATGTACCGCCCGGATCACCGGGTGCACAGCACGGAGACGCTCCGGGGAGCACCGTTGCCCTGGTTCAGCCTCGCACTCTGCCTCGTGGCGACGGTCGCCCTCACGTTCTACCCGCTCTTGCCCTCCGGCATCCTTCCACTCGTCAAATAAAATCGTTAGGGAGTCCTCGCACCGGACTCCGACTTTTGCTACAATAGGACGGCGATGAGATCGTCCACGCTCGTGCTGGGCCTCGCCTTCGCGGGGCTCTTTTCCGTCGCCGCTGCACCGGTGCCGACCCTTGCGGGCTTCATCGTTAATCCCTCGAACGCCCAGGTTTCGCACGGCTTCCCAGCCGACCCGAAGGGTGCCGTTCGCGCCGCGCGCGCCCTCGTTGCCGGCGGACATTTAAAACGCGCGATTGCGGCGCTGAGGCTCTATACCGCCGAGCATCCGCGGGAGATCGGCGTACGCCGCTTTCTCGGCGATCTCTTTTATCGAGCCGGTGAACTCACGTTGGCGCGACAGACCTACCTGGCCATCGTGACCGATTTCGGCGGCGACCGCGAGACCTACAACCGTTTGGGCAGCGTCTATGCCTCCGAAAACCACATCAACCGAGCGATCGCGTATTTCGATAAAAGCCTCCCGGCCGCCGATTCGGTAATCGATCTC
>JAKAPO010000303.1 GCA_021807065.1 bacterium | reverse complement strand
CAGAATCTCTACTCACACTATCAAGAGCAGATCCGCAGCGCGTTTCACGGCGCGCAATATATCGGAGCGCAGCAGCACGCATCGGGGATTATCGCGTTATGGAACGCCCTGCGCGAATGGTATCAGCACGAACAGAATCCCGGGTGGGACGGCGGCGGCGGTACCGTGATTCATACGCACGTTCACCTCGACGGCAAAAAGGTCGCCGAGTCGGTGCATCGTCATACGAATCGCAGTTTCCGCAACGCACTCCACAACAGCACGAATAATCAGGGAACGACGATGAATCCCTATGCTGATATTGGCGGGCTGCACCTCGTCCCGCTCGCACCGTAAATGGCTTTCCCGTCCGCGAAAGGTCGCGGAATATCTTTCGGTTTAGCCAGCGTTTGACAGAGAGGCCCGAAGATGACGCTTCGACCATGTAGCGAGTGCGGCCACAACGTAAGCTCAACTGCCAAGAAGTGCCCGTCATGCGGGGCCGATACGCCGCTAAAGCGATCAACGGATGCTGCTGGGTGCATCGGACTAATCGTCCTCATCGCCGTTGCTTGGCCGATCCTTTCTCTTGTGTCGAGTTGCAACTCAGCGTTCTCTAGTGGGTCGTCTAAACCGGCGGCGTCGCCAATCGCAACAAAGCCGCATTCGAATCGGCGGGTTGTGGAAGCCAAGGAAAGCGTCATGATGCGGCGCTGGCGTCATACCATGAACGCCGACCTTGGCGGGCGTCTCTTCGTAGGGAGCAGCGTTTCAGATTGCTCTGGCGACGGAACCTATTGCGGAACCGCAAACTTTACTCTCAACGGTGACGAATGGGACAGTCTCTCGCCGCAAAGCCAGAACATCCTCTTCCGCAAAGCTATTCTCGCCTATGCGTCCGCGTTTAAGTTCGCGCATCGGCACCTCGGCGATAAGTCCGCCGGAATATGGGTCAATTTCCGCGACCTATCGGGAACAACAATTAAGAGTTGCGGCCTCTTGGGTTGCAGTAGCGACTAGCTGCTCTCGCTAGCACGACGGGGAGGAGGAGCGCGCCAGTTGCCACCCTGGCGCGCGAGCGGTGCTCAGCCCTAGAAACCGTCCGGGCTGACGCCTGAGACAGCGTAACCACCGCTTTCGATTCCCTCGGAGTTCGTCGTGCCTCCCGTTGCGATTTCTGCATCGAGAACGAAGACGGTGGGTTCGAACTTCACGATCGCGCCGGTCGACGTCTTGAAGATATAGGCATTCGAGAATTGGGCGAATCCCGCCGGAATAGCGGTCATGCTATCCGTCCACTGGCTTGCCGTGAGCGAATTGAATGGGTTGGTCGAGAAGTTGTTCGTCGCAATCGTTACCGCTCCGTAGGGAAAATGCAGCGTAGCTGCACTCTCGCCGGTGTTGTTAAATGCGCCGTAGCAGTTCGGCCCGTCGAGGTAGACGTCCGACGACGCAGGGGAACTTTCAGGCGTGGCATTTCCCTGGGCGTCAAACGACACGCCCTGCACGACTTCGGAGGGAACCTGTTCCGTTGCCGGGTTGACGTGCGGGCACCAGAGCGTTAACCGTGCATACACGAAGACGGGGATCGATTGCGTAGCGTTGACGGGCGCGGGTACAATCACGGTCAACGTCGTGGCTCCGGCGCCTACCTGCGGCACCGTGACAATTGATTGCAGAAGGTTCGGCGACGCCGATGGCATCGGTGCCGGGGTTTGCAAATCGATGGTCGTTCCCAATCCCTGCGACCATGTCGACGGGGAGGCGAGCGCCGGCGAGGGCGCAGGAGATACGCTCGCGCTGACTTCTGCGCCGGTTTCAGATTGACCAAAGCGCGCCTGCGGCGCTGTGGAATCCGGGGCGACGAGCATAATGGGTAAAGGCGTCGCGGTAGCGTTTGATTGCGGCCCGCGAGCGACGACCTGCGTGGTCGATCCATTGGGTTCCATGCCGCCCCTGTAGCTGATCTGGATGCTGTACGGCGTTATTGCCACCGGCATATTGGATGCGACAGGGAGCGGGCTGCTCGACGAAGCGCCACCGCCGCAAGCGGCGAGCGTAGCGAGGGCGACGAGCGTTCCGATAAGTGTTTTCATGGGGGCTCCTTTATTGCGTGAAGGTTTGGGTAGCGGTTAAAGAGGCGGTTGAAGCGAGTCAGCGTTCACCCGTCCTTCCGTCTTGAATGTACCGACGCAAAGCGCCGGCTTTAATCAAACGACGCCGACCGAAATAGTACGACGGAATATCTTCGCAGGCGACGCGGGATTGAACGAAGTTGTACGAGAGCCCCATGATGGAAGCTGCATCGTGCAACGAAAGAAAGTGCTCGTCGTGCATCGCCGCGAACGTGTCGGCATCGATCGTCGGCCCTTCGCTGCGCTGCGGCCGCGTCGATGTTGCCCGTGCGATTCGACTGCGTGGCAGGGGGCGTTGAGGATCTTCGGGCGCGTTACGAGCGCCTAGCGAGGGCTCCCGGCGAATGGATTGCAGTGCATCGAGGTCGTGGCGCGCCTCCTGCATCTCACGAAGCGCCCATTGAAAAATCGCGCGCATCCGAGGGTCGGCGGCGCCAGTGGATGTTTTGCCGTCTTCGTTTTCTTCTCGCCCGTCGTGCGCGGGAGATTCGCCGTCAGCTTCCGCCTTTGCATCCTGGAGCAGCCCCGCAATATTCGTAGGGCTGGCCGCGCCGACTTCGGTAAGCATGGCGCGAAGATCGGACGCCGCCGGCCGATAGAGTGCGAACGCCTTTACGAGAATGGGATCGCGTCGAACGCGGTCGAGTATTGCAACGCGCACCCGTCGCTCGCGCTCGGTGAGGGGAGATC
>JAKAPO010000302.1 GCA_021807065.1 bacterium | reverse complement strand
GGATCAGCGCGGCGCGCGCCGCATCGAGCAATCGCTGCGGATCGACGCTCGCGTACGCAGTCGTTTCCAGAAGATGATAACTCTGCTGGACGTCTTGCGCCACTTTTGCGGGAATGGCCGACTGCGCCCGAACCGGATTCGTACCGAGCGAGAGCAATAGCACGAGAGCCACCGATACGACGCAGAACGTGCGCCGGAGGAAGGGCTGCTGCATGGATCCTTTATTTTGAGCCGACGGCATCATGGCCTTCGGCACGGCGTAAACGATCCATCATCGCGAGACCGAGCCCGCGTTCGGGGAGGGCCTGAACGTCGATGCGCTCGAGGCCAAGGGCATCCAGCTCGTGCAGCGCACCGAAAAAGCATACCGCAGCTTCCTCAAGGTCACCTGAACGCGAAAGTAACCTCACGGCGGCGTAGCCATCAGGGGCTGCCGTCAACCCCAGGTAGCCGGCGCGTCTGCGAGCGCGTTTCGGCACCGGTTCCAGGACCACGCGAAGGGGCGTGCGGGGAGCGTAGTGCTGCGGCAGAGTTCCCGGCGAGCGAGGTCGCTCCTCATCTCGAACGTCCCGCCGTACGGCACCGACGACCGCTTCGATCGCTTCGACCGGGAGCGCGCCGGGACGTAATAACGCAAGCTCCGGTTCGAGCGCTAGGATCGTCGACTCGATGCCGAGCGGCGTGGCGCCGCCATCGAGAACGAGGTCGACGCGTTCGTCGAGCGCCGTGTTCACGTGCTCCGCGCGCGTTGGACTCAAACCGCCGAATGCGTTCGCACTCGGCGCGGCGAGCGGAAACCCGCATCGGCGCAGCAGCGCAAGCGCAACGGGATGCGATGGCATGCGGACCGCAACGGTTTCGAGGCCCGCGGTAACGAGCAACGGTACCTGACTGCGTCGCCTGAGGACCAGCGTCAGCGGTCCGGGCCAGAAGCGCTTCATGAGCGGACGCGCGGCGTCCGAGACAGGTTGCGCGACGCGGTCCAGCATCGCGTCGTCGGCCACGTGCACGATCAATGGGTCGAACGACGGCCGCCGCTTGATTTCGAAGACTCTCGCGACCGCCGCCGCATTGAAGGCATTGGCGCCCAGGCCGTACACCGTCTCCGTCGGAAAGGCGACGACGCCGCCGGAGCGGAGCATCTCCGCCGCGCGCAGTACCGCCTCATCGCTTGCGGGCAGAATAGGCATCTCGTTGCCTTTCTTTACGGGTTGGAAAGCCCGGTGCGGCGGGAAGCGTTGGCTTCATCCGGACCCAGCGCGATTCGCCTATTACGTACTGTGCGACGCAGTCAGCGCCGCATCTTCAACGCGGATGCGCCATGCCAGCAAGAGCGCATTGAGCACCGTGAAGAATCCTGCTACCCAATAGGCGCCGAATGCTAGCGGCAGGATCGCTATTTCGAGAACGACGACGATGTAGTTGGGATGCCGCACGAAACGATAGGGACCGCGTTTCACGAGCGGCGTACCCGGTAACACGAGAACGCGCGTCGTCCAGCGCGGACCGAGGCTGAGCAGCACCCAGAGACGGAGGGCTTGGAGCAGCGCGTAGAAGCCGATCAGGTACCAGTTCGGCGAAATGGATGCCGGGATGAGGAGCAGCATCGCAAGCAGCCACGCGAGATGCAACGCAACGAAAAACGGATACTGGACGGCACCGGCTTCGAATGCACCGCGCTTGCGCAGCGCGCGGGCGTTGCGTTCCGCGTAGAACAACTCTACGGCGCGCTGCAGGGCCACGATCGTGAGGATCCAGTAGAGCGGCGTCATCGCGCGTTACGGGGCCGGCTCCCTATCGCTCGAGCGTGACGAAACCGGCGGTGAAACCGGGGCCCATCGCGGTCACGAGCGCACGCCGCCACGCTCCGTCGTGCAACGATCCTCGCGAGAGCGCTCGTTCGAGAACGAACATCACCGTTGCAGCCGACATGTTCCCGTACTCGCGCAAGATGGCGCGCGAGTCGGCAAGCGCGCCATTCTCGAGCTCGAAGGCGCGTTCCAGCGCCGCCAGCACTTTCGTCCCACCGGGATGACAGAGCACGCGATCGACGTCGTTCATGGTCAAGCCGCTCTCCGCGAGATAGGCGTCGATGACGCCGCGGAACCGCGACTCCACGAGCGCCGGAATGTCGCGCGAAAAGATCGCCTTCAGGCCGTCCGCTGCAACTTCCCAACCCATGATGTCCAGCGAATCCTCGAAGAGATACTCGCCCGACGACGCGATCGCCGGCTCGTTGCCTTCCTTGGCCTCGAGAACCGCCGCGGCCGCGCCGTCGCCGAAGAGTGCCGTCGCGACGATGTTGCTCTTGCTGATGTCGTCGCGGCGAAACGAAATCGCGCACAGCTCGATGACGAGAAAGAGCACGGTCGTACCCGGACGTTCCCGGGCGACCATCGCCGCACGAGCCAGCCCGAGCACTCCTCCCGCACAACCCAATCCAAAGATCGGAAGGCGGCGCAGCGTTCGCTTGAACGGCATGCGTTCCATGAGCAGCGCGTCGAGGCTGGGCGTCGCGATACCGGTCGTCGAGTTCACGACGATCGCGTCCACGTCTTCGATGCTTTTTCCCGCGCGCTCGAGCGCCTCGCGTGCGGCGCGCTCGAGCAGCGTTACGGCAGAATCGAGATAGACCGCGTTGCGATCGGGCCAGCTGTGTGTATCGTAGTACCACTCGATCGGTACGCACGAATAACGCCGCTCGATGCCGCTGTTCCCAAATACCGGCAACAGCCGCTCCACCACGGCTTCTTGACTGAATACCACGCGCACGCGGCGGGTGATATCCTCTTGATCGAGTTCGTACGGCGGGGGCGCTCGATC
>JAKAPO010000301.1 GCA_021807065.1 bacterium | reverse complement strand
GTTTTTCCGGATGATCTGCATGCGTCCGCTCACGCCGCTCTGGCGGAAAGAGCCGGTTTCTCAGTTGGGTGATAAAGTCGTTAGCCGACCGCCGCTCGCGTGGACCCCGCGTCATCGCCAGTAGGAGACGCTTCAACCGATGCTCGTCCTCGATCGGCCGGGACAGTTTGCCGCCGCGCGCGACGCTGACGGAGCCGGTCTCCTCGGAAACGACGACGACCACGGCATCCGTCTGTTCGGTGAGTCCCATTGCGGCGCGATGACGGGTTCCAACCCGGCGCTCTCCGGGACGCGGCTCCGCTAACGGCAAGAAGCACCCGGCGGCCTCGAGTATCGGTCCTCGCACGATGACCGCTCCGTCATGCAGCGGCGATCGCGTGTTGAAGATCGAGAGCAACAGCTCGATAGAAAGGCGGGCGTCGAGCGTCGTTCCGCTCTCCGTGAAATCTTTGAGCCCGCTCTGCTGTTCAATGACGATGAGCGCTCCGGTCCGGCTCTGCGATAGCACGAACGCTGCGTCGGCCAGCATCGAGATTGCAGGATCTTCACCACGGCGCGACTCCCGCTGGTCACCCATGCGAAACAGTCCGCCTCGCCCTAGCTGCTCGAGGCCCCGGCGCAGTTCGGGTTGGAAGATGATCGGGAGCGAGACGGCCGCACCGACGACGAGCAACTGCAAGATTGCGGTCATCAAGTAGAGATGGAAGACGTTGGCGACGCCGAGCAACCCGACCAGCACGGCGACGCCCGTTAGGATCTGCACGGCACGCGTTCCGCGTATCAAGAGCAGCACGTAGTAAATGAAGATGCTGGTAGCCAGCACGTCGATGATATCGGTGACGCCGATATACGAGGAGATCGTGTTCAGCACGTCACGTTCCCGAAACCAGCTTCGGCCAACAGCGCCTCCAACACGCGATCGGGCGCGATCTCCGGCGTCATCAGCTCCTGCGCTGCGATCTGCGCGAGCTGGTCGAGCGAGGGCTCCGATCGCAGCTCCGTACGACGCGTCGCATTGTAGCGGTGTAGCTCGGCGTCGATCACTCCCATCACCAAGCGAACCGACGTGCGTGACGGGTCCCATGCGACGATCAGCGCGCCGTCCCCGCCGCGTTGCACGCTCGTAATGCCTTCGGGCTTCCCCTTTCCCGTCAGCGCCCGTTCGAGCGATGGCAAGGCTTCCGGCGCGGAGGGGTAAACAGCCAAGACGATGGGATTCATGCAACAAGGTCGTTAGCCATCGGCACCGTGCACTCTTGCGCCCGCGGTCTGGTCGTTTCCACCGGGAAAAACCTGACGCTCGTAGCGATCGACGACGAAAATGCCACGCGCGTCGCCCGGTTGCGCAGAACGCGCGGCCGCCGCTTCATGCCGGTGCCCGGCGACGTCGCTCTCGTCCGTATTCTGCCTGACGGCGGAGCGGTCATCGACAGCCTCGCCCCGCGCGCAAATGCGCTGGCTCGGCGAACAACCGGCGGACGAGCGAAGACGATGGCAGCGAACGTCGATACCCTCGCCACCGTCACCGCCCTTGCGGATCCCGCGCCGCGTACCGTTCTGCTCGATCAACTTATAGCATTTGCCGGTCTGGAAGGGATCGCGGCGCTGGTCATCCTGACTAAACCCGACCTGGCGCCCGCGGTTGAAGTCGACCGGTACGAAAGCCTGTACCGGCGACTTGGCTACGACGTTGTAATCCTCAATCCCAAACTCGGACTCGGCATCGGTCGCCTTCGCCACATCCTCGCCCATCGAAGATCTCTCCTCTGCGGCATATCCGGAGTGGGGAAGAGCAGCATCTTTCGAGCCCTTGGCGGTACAGCCGAGATCGGCGAGATTTCCCGCCGGCGTCTTGGCCGCCAGACCACTACCGCCGCCCGCCTGTGCCGTATCGATGGTGGCTTTCTCATCGATAGCCCCGGTATCGGCGAGTTCGGGCTCGGCACTATCTCGGCGCCGGAACTCGCGGCGGCGTTCGTGGAGATGCGCGAGCCGGCGACGCAGTGTCGATTCACGGATTGCGCACACGTGCAGGAGCCGGGTTGCGGCGTGCGCGCGGCGGCCGAGCGTGGCGAAATCGACCCCAGCCGTTACAACAGTTACCGGCAACTCTTAGGGAACGTCTGAAGACGTTCCCCGTGCAAGCAGGGAGAGGGAGCGACTCCGTAGCACGAGTGCCAGCCTATGCCCAATATCAAGGCGGCTGGAAAGTGGATGCGGCAAACCGAGAAGCGAACCCAGCACAATAAGGAAGCCAAGTCGCGCCTGCGCACCCTCTACAAGAATGCGGCAGCAGGAAAACTCGACTCGGCCGAGGTCGAAAGCGCCTTCGACAAAGCGGCCGCCAAAGGGACGATCCATCCCAACAAGGCCGCTCGCAAGAAATCGCGTCTCGCGAAATCGCTCCAAAAAACCAAGGGTTCAGGGAGCGGCACTAAGCGCGCGAAATAATCTCTTCACCGCTTCGTTTCGCGCGCTCGCCGCGTCGACCGATTCCGGAACCCGGAAGACCAGCCGCGCCTGGACGTTGCCATCGCTGATGGTCTCGAAGCGCACCGCAGGCGGGACGCCCGCGGCCGTCGATGCTCCTAGATCCTTCAATGCCGACGAGGCTGCGTCGGTCGCGGCCTCCGTCACCTTGTCCAAATCAGCACCGGCTTTGATCGTGAATGGTAACTCGATGGCAACTGCCGGCACCGGCAGCCGGTAGTTCACGAAGATGTTCGTCGCGATGGTTTGATTCGGAACGACGACGAGATTGTTCGACAGATCGCGAATGCTGGTGGTGCGCCAGGTGACGTCTTCGACGAATCCCTCAAAGCCGGTGACGCTGACGTAGTCG
>JAKAPO010000034.1 GCA_021807065.1 bacterium | reverse complement strand
CGCGATCGTCTTGAGTTCGACTGCGTGAATGCGCCCGTCGCGCAGGGCGTCCCGCAGCGCGCCGTAGACCATTTGATGCTGCTGCAAAACCGATTTGTCCTTGAATGCCCTCGAGCGAACCGTTACGTTGAAGTGGTCCATCGTACCCGTTCGATCCGCAACGGTGACATCAGCATCGGGTATTCCAGCGCGCACGAGCGCGACCAGCGACGTGCTTTCGATCATGGATTGAGCGGCGTCTGCCTGCCGCGGACCGAATCCGTCAACCCGCGGGCCTCTCGCAGCGTTTCGGGCAAGCGTTCGGCGCTCTTGGCCAGCATCGCGGCGATGCCCGACGCGACGACGATACCGGTAACGCCTACCAAAATGGCGGGAATGCCTCGCGCGTGGATGGGCCCGACCTGTATCTCGATGCTCTGCTGAACGCGTGCTACCCCGCGGAAGAGCGCGCGAATCGCACGGCCGCGCTTTTTCATGGAATTTCCCTGTACGGCGGCATCCATGCGAAGGCCTGGCTCTCCTTGCGTCGTAGCGCCGCGGCATGAAGGCCGTTCGACTACACGCGATAGGAGGTCCCCAGGAGCTGCGGATCGACGAAGTCGCGGAGCCGATCGCTGTGGCCGGCGAAGTCATCGTTCGCGTCCACGCGGCGGCTCTCAATCATCGCGACCTCTTCATCACGCGCGGGCTCTACCCAAGAATCGCTCTCCCAGCGATTCTCGGCTCGGACGCAGCCGGTGAGGTGGCGGCACTTGGGGCCGACGTAACCGGTATACACCTGGGCGACCGGGTCGTGATCGACCCAATGCTAGGATGGGGCGACGATCCGCGCCTGTGGCAGCCCGGCGCAGAGATTCTCGGTATGCCGCGCCCCGGCACGCTTGCAGACTACGTCAGCGTTCCGGCGGCTAACATCTACGCGAAACCGGCGCCGCTCTCGATGGAAGAGGCCGCGGCGATACCGCTCTGCGGCCTGACCGCGTATCACGCGCTCTTCGTTCGCGGCGACTTGAGGGCGGGCGAGACCGTACTGCTGCCGGGCATCGGCGGCGGAGTCCAGACGTTCGCGCTGCTCTTTGCCAAACACGCTGGCGCACGCGCGGTCGTAACGTCGTCGAGCGACGAGAAGCTGCAACGTGCGAAGGAACTCGGCGCCGATCTCACCTTCAACTATGCGCGCAGCCCTGATTGGGCGAGAGAAGCGAAGGCCGCGGGTCCCGTCGATCTTGCGATCGACTCTTCCGGCGGAGAGACGCTTGGCAAGATCCTCGGGATGCTCCGGCCCGGCGGCCGAGTCGTCGTGTACGGCGGCACGCGGCCCGAGGCATCGATCAAACTCTTTCCGCTGTTTTGGAATCACCTGACGATCCTCGGAAGTTCGATGGGCAGCCCGCACGATTTTCGTGCAATGCTC
Organism: bacterium; assembly: GCA_021807065.1. GTDB lineage: Bacteria > Vulcanimicrobiota > Vulcanimicrobiia > Vulcanimicrobiales > Vulcanimicrobiaceae > Tyrphobacter. Next base: position 12,118 of record JAKAPO010000034.1, on the reverse strand, counting down.
CGCCTCTTCTCCGACGGATTGAAGCCGGCCGTTGATCGTGTCTATCCGTTCGCGGAAGCCGTCGATGCATTTCGCCGCATGGATACAGCCGAACAATTCGGAAAGATCGTGGTGCGCATCATCTAACCAGGGCGTAGTGATCGAGTTTCTCGATCCGGTACTCGGCGCCAAGCTCCGCGTCGAGAACTTTCGCCAGCTCCGGATCGACGAGCGAGTCCCAATCTGGGTTGAGCATCGCGTATTCCTCTGCGCTCATCGGGCGTGGTGCGGGAGTCGCGCTGACGCGGCCTTCGCTGCAGAGGGCATCGAGGTATGCGAGGATTTGGCGCGCTGCTGCAGGCCAAAGCTCGCGGCGCGTCTGTGCGTAGACGCGCGCGACGAGCTCGGGAATCGTCTGCGCGCCGCAGGAAAGGGCGTCGATCAGTTGTGTCTCTCGCAGCTTGCGGTGGGAAATGTATTCGGCGATCTTCGCTTTCGCGTCGTTCACGACTGGCCCGTGGCCACCGAGGATGAACCGTGCGTTGGAGTACTCGCGGGCCAGTCGCTCGAGGGTCGCCTGATAAGGCCGCATCGCTCCGCCGGGCGGGGCGATGACGACCGTTCCTTCGCCGACTATGGTATCTCCGGTGAAAAGCGTCTCAGCGTGGCGGTCGTACAGGACGATATGGTCGAACGTATGGCCGGGCGCGTCCATGATGGAGAACGTCCGCTCGCCGACGCGCAACTCTCCGTCTAGTTCGAGATTGCGAGCATGAGGGGTCGTACAGCGCGGATGCGCGTAGACCGTCGCGCCGGTTGCAAAGGCGAGAGGAATAGCCGCAGGAGCGTGATCGGGATGGCCGTGCGTAACGACGATTGCCACGATGCGCAGCCCGCGTTCGGCCGCCGTGGTAAGCAGCGCGCGCACGTGCGCGTCCATATTCGGACCGGGATCGATGACGAGGGCTACGCGGTCGAAGCAATCGACGACGTACGAGTTGGTACCAGAAAGCGTCATCGGCGACGGATTGGGCGCGCGCACGGTGATGACGTGTCTCACCAGATTCCTTCTAGCGATGGCGGAAGCGGTGCAAGAACCGTGAGGATGGGTTTCGAGCGAGCGAAATTGAGCAATGCATCCACGGTAGCGAATGCCGCGACGCGTTCGAGGTGTTTGCGCGTGGGATAGATGAGGAGCAGCGAGCCGTCGTCGCCGCGAGCGAGCGCATCTTTGGGTGCGATCCACATGCCGTCGTGCGTCTCGCGAGCATCCGCGACGGGATACTGTCCCGGCGGAATACGCGCCAGAAAGAAGTGAACCTCAAAGCGTCGCCGCTCGGTCTGCGGGGTCACCCAGTGCGAGAAGAGGACGAGCGAGCCGACGTCGGTGAGCAGTACCCCGCACTCTTCGAACACCTCGCGAAATGCGGTTGCGAGTAACCCGCGCTGGGTGCGTACGTCGAGACTGCAGTCGTCGTGAAGACGCGCATCGCCAACGCCTCGCAGCTGCTCGGAAGTTGTAAGATCGAGATCCTCGAGCGTTCCGCCCGGAAAGACGTATGCATCGGGCAGGAAGGTGCTTTCGGAGCTGCGGCGCAGCATGAAAACCTCGATCTCGGGTGCAGCATCCCGCAGCAGCATGACCGTTGCTGCCGGTCGAACAATCATATATCATGCGCATTGCTCTAGGCAGCGACCTTTCCTGCGAACTGACCGGTGCAATCGAACGGCGACTGCGCGAACGAGGATTCGAACCCGTACTTTTTGGGGCTCTCCGTTCCGGCGCCGATGCCGCGTGGCCGAGCGTCGGTCGCGCCGTAGGCGAAGCGGTAAGTCGCGGTGATTGCGCGCAGGGAATCCTTTGTTGCTGGACCGGTACCGGTGTCTCCATCGCGGCCAACAAAGTCGGCGGCGTGCGTGCGGCGCTTTGCAACGATGCCCAGACGGCCCGCGGTGCACGCGTCTGGAACGACGCCAATGTTCTTGCGCTTTCGATCCGCAGCGTCACTCCCGCGATCGCCGACGAAATCATCGATGCTTGGTTCAGTGCCCAGCCGTCTCAGGACGGCGCAGATAGGCGGATGATCAACGATCTGAAGAGGATGGACGAATAGGGCCGGTGAGGTCTCCGAGCGCTCACAGCAGAGGGCCCGCGCACACGCGCGAGCCCTGATTCTCTGCCGCAACCGAAGCGCGGCATCGTGCCGCAACGTTCAGTACTCTCTCCCGGGTGGATCGCGAAGCATCGCTCGCCCACCAAAGATTAAGGCATAGTATCAAACGTTCGGAACTATCGCAAGAGCCCGCCGCCCCATAGGTGCACGGCGAACAGGATGACGAGCAGCCAGTTGGCCGCATGCGATGCCCAGCAATATGCGCACGACCGCCGCGTAACGTAAAGGAGCGAGTACGCGAGAACCGCAGACGTTGCCGCCGCGAAGCAGACGACCGCGAACGCCGCCAGCGCAAGCGGTTTTGGAAGCACGGGCCACGTGACCGCGGAGAGCGTGGGGTAATACAGCGTGCCGAGCAGGGCGTTGGGGATGCCGCCATAGAGGCGCGCGCGCGCGCTTTCGACGACGCTCGGCTCGCTCAGCTCGCCTCGCGCGGCCCGCCGAGCCTTTCCTAGCATGAAAAGCGAGGCGTAGAGACCAACTCCGCAGAGCATCGTGATCAGCATGTCTACGGCCACCCCGTGAAATCCGCTACAAGGCGGGCGGCAGCCTTCGTGCTCCTCGCGGCCAGCTTTGTTCTCGCGTTCCTGGTGATCCGCTATCAGCCGCGCGTAGAGCACGTCATCCGGGCCTATTACCCCTGGACGCCTCCGCTCGCAGTGGCGATCTTCGCGCTCGTCGCATCGGCGCCGTTTTCCGTTACCGACGCGCTGGCGGTTATGAACGGTGCGATCTTTGGTCCGCTGTTCGGCTCGCTCATCAATGCCGTCGGGTTGGTGCTCGCGGCGCTTTTCGGTTACTGGATCAACCGCCATGCCTCGCGACTGCTCGACCTGGATTCCTATCTCGAACGGCTGCCTGCGTGGGTCAAGCGCTTCCCCGTCGGTTCGCCTCCGTTCCTGATCCTGGTGCGGGTCATCCCCGGATTCGGGGGCACGGTTGCAACCGCTACCGCCGCCGCGTTTCGGGTTCCGGTCTGGAGGCACGTTTGGACGATGTGTGTGGTTGCCGTACCGATCTGCACGTTGCTCGCGATCGGCGGCAATCAAATAACGATATGGCTGCATCACGAGGAAGCGCGAGCGCGCTATTATATCGAGCACCATCGGCCGCACTTTCACTTCCACGTGAGACGCTCCACGCCGCGTCCGACGCCATGGCCGGCGTCCACGCCGTAACTATCGAGAGCGCTGCGGCACTCTCGGCGCTCGCCACCCGCGTACGCGCTGCACGACGCGTCGGTATCGACACCGAGTTTCACGCGGAACGAACATACTCGCCACGCCTCATGGTCTTACAGGTTGCGCTCGAAGACGAAGTAGCGATCATCGACGCGCTGGCAGTCGCGCAACTTCGCCCGCTGATCGAGGCGCTCGCCCAAACAGAGGTCGTCGGCCACGCGCTCTCCTCCGATCTCAAGATATTCGCCGATCGGTTCGATTTCGTTCCGCCCCACGTCTTCGATACGCAGCTTGCTGCAGCGTTTCTCGGCTACGGCATACAGATCTCGCTCTCAGAACTCGTGCGCGATCTCCGCGGCGTAAGACTGACAAAATCACAGACGGTCAGCGATTGGGCGGCACGGCCGCTCTCTGCCGGACAGATCGAATATCTCGTCGGCGACGTCGCGCATCTTTTGCCGATGCGTGACGACCTCGTCGAACGTTTGCGGGCCGCCGGTCGCCTCGAATGGCTGCAGGAAGAGTGCGCGATGCTCGGAGACCTCGAGCGTTACAGGATAGACGAGCGGCGAGCTTATCTGCGAATGCCCGGTGCCGCGCGCATGAGCCGGCGAGAGCTGGGAGTGCTGCGCGCGCTCGTCCAGCTGCGCGACACGATTGCGAGACGCCGTGACGTACCTGCGCGCTACGTGTTGCCGGATGACGTCGTCTCGGGCTTGGCAACGCTGCGGCCGAAGCGAACCGAGGATCTCGCCCAGTTGCGCAGGTTTGATGCCGGTGCCCGTAAGCAATATGCGGCCGCAATTCTCGAAGCCGTGGCGCAGGCCGAAGCGCTGCCGGAGAGCGAGTTGCCGGAGCGTCCGAAGCGTCCTCAGGGAGCCACCCGCGATTCGCTCGTTGGGGTCATGAGTGCGCTCGTTGGCGAAATCGCACGCGAGCGCGGCATTGCGCCGAGTCTCCTGGTGCCGCGCAGCGCGCTCGAGCGCGTCTCGCGCGAACTGCCGGCCGACACCGAGCAGCTCGTGCAGAGTCTGGATCTTTCGGCATGGCGGTTGGAGTTGATCGTGGAACCGTTGCGGCGCCTGCTTTGGGGTGAGGCGTCGCTTGGCATCGAAGGCTACTTCGCCGGCAACCCGAACATACGGCTGCGGTGACCAGCGAAGCGGGAAGGAGTTTCAGCGCAAATGCGACGCTGACGGTCGGCGGTCGCTCCTATCGCTATTACCGGCTGGCCGCTCTCGAGGAGGCGGGGCTCACCAAGCTCGAGCGGCTGCCGTTTTCGGTGAAAGTGCTCCTCGAAAATCTCCTGCGGTTCGAAGACGGCCGCAGCGTCAAACGGGAGGATATCGAGGCACTGGCACGTTGGTCGAGCGGTAATGAAGAACGAGAAATTGCATTCCGGCCTGCGCGCGTGCTGCTGCAGGATTTCACCGGCGTGCCCTGCGTCGTAGATCTCGCCGCGATGCGCGATGCGATTGCCAAGATGGGCGGCGACCCCAAAGCGATCAATCCTTTGCAGCCGGTCGAGCTCGTCGTCGATCATTCGGTGCAGGTAGATTACTTTCGCGGGGCCGATGCGTTTGCGAAAAATGCAGCGCTCGAGTTCGCTCGCAACCGCGAACGCTACGCGTTCTTGAAATGGGGTCAGTCGGCCCTCTCCGGATTCCGCGTGGTTCCGCCCGACACGGGAATCGTCCATCAGGTCAACATCGAGTACCTCGCGCGCGTCGTCTTTGGCGCCGGCGGCGGGGGGAGTGCCGTCGATTCCCGCAATGCGCTCGCCTACCCTGACACCCTCGTCGGTACCGACTCGCATACGACAATGGTCGACGGCCTTGGCGTGTTGGCTTGGGGCGTAGGCGGAATCGAAGCAGAGGCCGCGATGTTGGGACAACCGGTGACGATGCTGATTCCGCAGGTCATCGGCGTCCGGCTGGAGGGCGCGCTACGTGAGGGCGTCACTGCAACGGATCTCGTCCTGACGGTAACGCAGATGCTGCGCAAACGCGGCGTCGTCGGGAGTTTCGTCGAATTCTTCGGCAAGGGCTTATCGTCGATGCCTGTGGCCGACCGCGTCACCATCGGCAACATGTCGCCGGAGTTCGGCTGCACCGTTTCGATGTTTCCGATCGACGATCGTACGCTCGAGTATCTGCGCTTCACGGGGCGTTCGCCGGAACACGTCGCACTCGTCGAGGCGTATGCGAAGGCGCAGAGCCTATTTCGAGCCGAGGCGACGCCGGATCCCGAGTACAGCGACGTTCTCCATCTCGATCTTGCTGCCGTGGAACCGAGTGTTGCCGGTCCGAAGCGACCTCAGGACCGCGTGCCGCTGCGCGAGATGAAGGCGTCGTTTTCCGCAGCAATGCGCGAATGGGTCGCGGCGCGGGACGGGAACGGATCGATCGGGCGATTCGAAGACGAGGGAGGCGGGCAAACGGCGATAATCGGCGAGGTCGAGGCGACCGGCGACGGCCGGAACGTGACGGCTGAAGAGGCGAAGGACGTCTCCGACGGCGCGGTCGTTATCGCCGCGATCACGAGTTGTACGAACACTTCGAATCCATCGGTCCTGATCGGTGCGGGGCTGCTGGCGCGTAACGCGGTCGAGCGTGGCTTACGTACGAAACCCTGGGTGAAGACGTCGCTGGCGCCTGGATCGCAAGTCGTGACCGATTACCTGGCGAAAGCCGGACTGCAACGCTATCTCGACGCGCTCGGTTTCGATCTCGTCGGTTACGGGTGCACGACGTGCATTGGGAATTCCGGTCCGTTGCCGGCCGAAGTCGCCGACAAAGTCGAAGAACACGAGCTCGTCGTCGCTGCGGTGCTCTCCGGCAACAGAAATTTCGAGGGCCGCATCCATCCGCAAGTGCGCGCGAACTATCTCGCGTCGCCGCCGCTTGTCGTCGCCTACGCTCTTGCAGGCCGAATGGACGTCGATCTCACGGCCGAGCCGCTCGGTTACGGGAAAGAAGGCCCCGTCTACCTACGCGACATCTGGCCGGGCAACGAGGAGATCGCGCAGGTCGTGACGCGGAGCATCAGCGACGCGATGTTCAAGAAGCGTTACGCAGACGTCTTCAAGGGCGACGAAAATTGGGCGCAACTACGGGTGGAGAAGACCGAGCGTTTTGCCTGGGATCCCGAGTCGGAGTACGTAAAACTTCCGCCGTATTTCGACGGAATGCCGGCCGAGCCGGTAGCTCCCGCGAATATCAAGAACGCACGCGTTCTCGTCATGGTCGGAGATTCCGTGACCACCGATCATATATCGCCGGCCGGAAATATCGCGAGGGACAGTCCTGCCGCGCGGTATCTCATGCAGCACGGTATCGAGCCGAAGGACTTCAATTCGTACGGCGCGCGGCGCGGTAACCACGAAGTGATGATGCGCGGAACGTTCGCGAACGTGCGCCTGAAGAATCTGCTCGTTCCCGGCGTCGAAGGCGGCGTCACACGCTATCTGCCGAGCGGAGAGCAGATGTCGATTTTCGACGCAGCGATGAAGTACCGCGCGGACGGGACGCCGTTGCTCGTCCTAGCGGGAAAGGAGTACGGTTCGGGTTCCTCACGCGACTGGGCGGCGAAGGGGCCTTACTTGCTTGGCGTCAAGGCGGTCATCGCCGAATCGTTTGAACGCATCCATCGCAGCAACCTCGTCGGCATGGGTATTCTTCCGCTTGAGTATACCGGCGGCGCCAAGCGCGACGCATACGGCCTCACCGGCGAAGAGCTTTACGATATAACGGGCATCGAAGACGGCGTGAGGCCTCGCATGAGCGCACGCGTGACAGCAACGCATCCGCAGAGCGGAACATCGTGCGAGTTTGACGTTCGCGTTCGCATCGACACGCCCGACGAAGCCGAGTATTACCGTCATGGCGGAATCTTGCAGTACATGCTACGCCAGCTCCGTGCGCCGAAGACTATAGCATGACGCGGCGGAAGTCGGCGAGCGCGTCGGCGACAAAGACCAAGAATCGTGCGGCTGTCGCGCCGTCGATGACGCGGTGATCGTAACTTACGCTGATCGGTAAAATCAACCGCGGTGCGAATCGCTTCCCCTTCCAAACGGGTTTGGTGACGGCGCGCGTCGCGCCGAGGATCGCGACTTCGGGCGCGTTGACGATCTGGGTGAACTGCGTCCCGCCGATACCGCCGATCGAGGAGATGCTGAACGTGCCTCCGCTCATCTCGCCGAGGCTGAGTTTGCCGTCGCGTGCCTTCGCCGCCAGCTTCGCGGCCTCGCGTGCGACCTCGATAAGGCCCTTCTCGTCAGCGTTCTTGATGACGGGGACCACGAGGCCGTCTTTTGTATCGGCGGCGAAACCGATGTTATAGTAATGCTTGTACACGAGCTCGGTGCCGTCGAGCGAGCTGTTGAACTCGGGGAATTGCCGTAAGGCTGCGATACACGCTTTGACGAGAAACGAGAGCATCGTCAGCTTCGGACCGCCCTTTTTCTCCTGCTCCTTGTTGACTTTGAGACGAAACTTTTCGATGCCGGTGACGTCCGCTTCGTCGTAGTTGGTGATGTGCGGAATCGCGAGCCAGTTCCGGTGGAGATTCGGGCCGGCGAGTCGCTTGACGCGTGGCAGCGGTCTGCGCTCTATGGGGCCGTACTGCGCATAGTCGACCTTCGGCCATGGCGGGAGTCCGGCGCCGATACCCCCTGCCGTCGCGCCGCCATGCAGCGCCGCCTTGACATAGCCCTGGACATCCTCGCGGCGGACGCGGCCGTGCGGTCCTGTACCCTTGATGCTTCGCAAATCGACGCCGAGCTCGCGCGCCAAGCGCCGGATGGAAGGGCTCGCGTGAACCAGGCCGTCGCTCGGGGCTTCGAAGGCACTGATTTGAGGCGCCTCCCTCGACGGGCTCGGGATGGCAGGGGGCTTGCTCGGGATGACAGGGGGCTTGCTCGGGATGACGGGTAGCGGCGTTGCTGGCGCCGCGTCGGCGCTCTCGACGGTCGCGATGAGGCTGCCCTTCGTAACCTTGTCACCGACCTTGACCGCAATCTCTGAAACCGTTCCCTCGGCCGTCGAGGGAACTTCCATCGATGCCTTTTCGCTCTCGAGCGTAATCAACGAGTCGTTCTTCTGAACGCGTTGTCCCGGCTGGATCAGCACTTCGATGACCGGGACGTCTTTGAAGTCTCCGATATCGGGAACGCGTAGTTCTACTCTCTGAGCCACGTCACACCGTTATCGGATTCGGTTTTGCGGGATCGATGTCGTATTTCCCAACGGCTTTCAGCGGGAGATCGCGCGCGATCGTGCCCTCGTCGGCCAGCGCCGTCAGCGCCGCGAGCGCCACATAACGCCGGTCAACCTCGAAGAACGCGCGCAGCGTCCTGCGAAAATCGCTTCGCCCAAAACCATCGGTCCCGAGCGTCGCGTATCGCCGCCCGACAAACGGGCGAATCTGCTCGGCAAACGTTCGCACGTAATCGGTTGCGGCGATTCCGGGACCGTCGCGCCCGTCCAGGCATCGTTCGACGAACGACTTTCGCGGCTGCTCGGCCGGATGCAGCATGTTCCAGCGATGAGCGTCGACGCCATCTCGCTGCAAGAGATTGAAGCTGGTGACACTCCACACGTCGCTGCGCACGTTCCAATCTTTCTCGAGCAAATCTGCCGCCGCGAGCACCTCGCGCAGGATCGCACCGGAACCGAAAAGCTGCACGCGCGGCTCGTTCCCCGCGCCACCATCCCGCAGCAAGTACATGCCGCGAAGAATACCGTCGGCCACACCGTCGGGCATCTGCGGATGCGCGTAATTCTCGTTGAGCAGCGTGATGTAGTAGTAGACGTCCTCCTGCTCCGCGAGCATCCGGCGCAACCCGTCTTGGATGATGACCGCGAGCTCATACCCGAATGTCGGGTCGTAGCTGCGGCAATTGGGAATGCACGATGCGATGACCTGACTGTGACCGTCTTCGTGTTGCAATCCTTCTCCGTTGAGCGTCGTTCGTCCGGAGGTTCCTCCGAGCAAGAAACCTCGCGTACGGCTGTCGCCGGCGGCCCACGCGAGATCGCCGACGCGTTGAAACCCGAACATCGAATAGAAGATGTAGAACGGGATCACCGGCAGATCGTGATTCGAGTACGACGTGCCGGCAGCGATCCATGACGAGATCGCGCCCGCCTCGTTGATCCCTTCTTGGAGAATTTGTCCGCGTTTGTCCTCGCGGTACCACATGAGCTGCTCGACGTCTTGCGGCTGGTAAAGTTGGCCTACCGACGAGTAGATGCCGAGCTGCCGGAAGAGGCCTTCCATCCCGAACGTGCGCGATTCGTCGGCGACGATCGGGACGACGCGGGGCCCGACGTTGGGATCGCGCAAGAGCGTGCTCAAGATGCGCACGAACGCCATCGTGGTCGAGTGCTCTCGCTCCGTGCCGCTCTTGAGCTGCGTTTCGAATGCCGGAAGCTCCGGGACCGTGAGCGCGAACGACTTACGGCGGCGCTGCGGCAGCGAGCCGAGCTGCTTCATGCGCGCGCGCAGATAATGCATCTCGGCGCTCTCTTCGGGCGGCTTGCAGAAGGGAATGCTTTCGATCTGGTCGTCACTGACCGGGATATCGAATCGGTCCCGAAACGCGCGCAGGTTGTCGACGCCGACCTTCTTGGCTTGGTGGGCGATGTTCATCGCTTCTCCAGCGGCGCCCATACCGTAGCCTTTGATCGTCTTTGCGAGGATGACGACGGGCGAGCCGCGGTGTTCGACCGCGGCCTTGTACGCGGCATAAATCTTCGTTGGGTCGTGGCCGCCGCGCTGCAGCGCCCAGATCTGGTCGTCGGTCCAGTCAGCGACGAGCGCCGCGGTCTCCGGATAGCGTCCGAAGAAGTTGTCGCGAACGAATTTACCGTCGCGCGACTTGAACGTCTGATAATCACCGTCGACGCACTCGTCCATCAGCTGCACGAGCCGTCCGGTCCGGTCGGCGGCGAGCAGCTGATCCCAATTCCTTCCCCAGATGACTTTGATGACGCGCCAACCGACGCCGCGAAAGACACGCTCGAGTTCCTGAATGATCTTACCGTTACCCCGCACCGGCCCGTCGAGGCGCTGCAAGTTGCAGTTGACGACCCAAATCAAGTTGTCGAGGCGCTCGCGACCGGCGAGCGAGATCGAACCGAGCGACTCCGGCTCGTCCATCTCGCCGTCGCCGAGGAAGGCCCACACCTTGCGATCGGCGGCGTCGATGAGTCCGCGATCGTTGAGGTAGCGCATGAACCGCGCCTGGGCGATCGAGAGAATCGGCCCGATGCCCATCGACACGGTCGGATATTGCCAGAAACCCGGCATCAGCCAGGGGTGCGGATACGACGGGAGTCCTTTGCCGCCGACTTCTTGGCGAAAGTTGTCCAGCTGCTCTTGCGAGATGCGCCCTTCCAAGAACGCACGCGCGTAGATGCCTGGCGACGAATGGCCTTGGAAGAAGACCATGTCGCCGCCAAACGAGTCCGTCGGTGCGCGGAAGAAGTGATTCCATCCGACGTCAAAGAGCGTCGCTATCGAAGCAAACGACGCGACGTGACCACCGAGTTCCGAACTGATCTTGTTCGCGCGCACGACCATCGCGAGCGCGTTCCACCGAACGTAGTGACGCAGCCGTGCCTCGATCGTGAAATCGCCGGGAAAGACGGGCTGTTGCGCGACCGGAATCGTGTTGACGTACGGCGTCTGCACGCCGATCGAAACATGCGCGCCGCCTCGACGCGCTTCGTCGACGACGCGGTGAATCAGTTGTCGCGCTCGGTCCGGTCCCTCGGCGTCTAGAACGCCGCGCATCGAGTCGACCCATTCCTGCGTCTCTTGCGGATCGGGGTCGGCCGGGGGGGGAACGAATTGCGGAGGGTGCGTCGTCGTCATGGCGGCCTTCATTTTGGGCGTCGCGGGGACTTTCCCATTCACGCGGACCAGCCCGCTTCTTGGCTGAAGCAGCCCGGCGCACCGCTCGTCTCCTATCGGGTAGGAGATTCGCCGAACTGTCAGAGAAGCGAACCGATTACTCGCGGGAGCTCGCGATTGCGGGCTGAGAGGGCGCAAATCTATGCGTCGACCGCCAGACCTGAACCGGATAATGCCGGCGGAGGAAAAGAAAATATGAAGATCTACCTCGACGGACCACACGGTATGCGCGTGCCGATGCGCGCCATCGACCTCACCGACGGTACGACGCACGTCCTCTACGATACGAGCGGACCGTATACCGATCCCGCGGTACACACCGACGTCACCAAGGGACTGCCGCGGCTGCGCGACCGTTGGATCGGCGAACGCAATGATACCGAACTCGTCATGGTGAGCGTGGCGCCGGAGGTGCAGAGTCGAACCGCGCGCCGAGCCAAGCCCGGCGCCAACGTGACCCAGATGCATTACGCCCGCCGCGGCGAGATCACGGCGGAGATGGAGTTCGTTGCGCTGCGCGAGGGCGTCGAACCCGAACGCGTGCGCTCCGAGGTCGCTCGCGGCCGCGCGATTCTTCCGGCGAACGTCAATCATCCCGAGAGCGAGCCGATGATCATCGGCCGCAACTTCCTCGTGAAGATCAATGCGAATATGGGTACGTCGGCGGTAACCTCTTCCATCGACGAGGAGGTCGAGAAGATGACCTGGGCGACGCGGTGGGGCGCCGACACGGTCATGGATCTCTCGACTGGAAAGAACATCCATGAGACGCGCGAGTGGATTCTGCGCAACGCGCCGGTACCGATCGGTACGGTGCCGATCTATCAAGCCTTGGAGAAAGTCGATGGCAAGTCGGAGGAGCTG
>JAKAPO010000300.1 GCA_021807065.1 bacterium | reverse complement strand
CAATGTTTGGAACGTTACGGTAGGCTGCCGAGCGACGTTGTGGCCTGTGTCGGCGGCGGGAGTAATGCAATCGGGATGTTCAGCGCGTTTCTCGATGATGCCGGGGTACGCTTGTGGGGTATCGAAGCCGGCGGCAAGGGTAATGAAACCGGCACGGGTGCGGCTTCACTGGGAGCGGGGAGCATCGGTGTGCTGCACGGTTCGCGTTCGTATCTCTTGCAGACGGAGGACGGACAGGTAGCCGAAACCGACTCGATCAGTGCCGGTCTCGATTATCCGGGGGTCGGCCCCGAGCATGCGTACTTAAAAGAAAGCGGTCGCGCCTCGTACGTCTGCGTGTACGATGCCGAAGCGCTCGATGCGTTTTTTTCATTTGCACGAGCGGAAGGAATCGTTCCGGCTCTCGAGAGTGCCCATGCGCTCGCCTTTGCGCGCGAGCTTTGTGACGAGCGCGATGCAAACGACTTGGTTCTCGTCAACCTGAGCGGCCGCGGCGACAAAGATCTCGCTCACGCGCTGTCAGCTGGAGTGTGCGATGCCGTCTAGCGGCCATCGTGCCGGCGAGATCTTTTTGTCATCCCGACGTCGAGGGAACCGCCGCACGACTCATGCTTGAGGAAATCTTCAAAAAACCACCCGCCTTCATTCCATACTTGATGGCGGGTGATCCTGACGTAGAGACAACTGCGCTGCTGATTCGTGCCGTCACGCAGGCGGGTGCAGACGCGATCGAACTTGGCGTTCCGTACAGCGATCCGCTTGCGGATGGTCCGAGCATCTCGGCTGCCGGCACGCGCGCGCTTTCGCAGGGAACGCGTCTGACGGACGTTCTGCACATCGTCGAGGGCGCGGCGGCGAAGAGTCCTCCTATACTATTGTTCACATATTACAATCCCGTACTGCAATGCGGCGTCGAGCGGTTCGCCCGCGATGCCGCGCAAGCCGGAGTTGCAGGTGCGATCGTCCCCGACCTTGCGCTGGAAGAGAGCACGGTACTGAGGGCGGCGCTCGAGGCGGAGGGCCTCGCGATGCCGTTGCTCGTTGCGCCGTCGACGGGTCGTGAGCGTGCGGCGAGGATAGCTGAAGCTTCAAGCGGCTTCATCTACGTGGTCTCGCGCCTCGGCGTGACGGGAGCCGGAAACGCGCCAACCTTCGCCCCGTTGCGGACTCAAGTCTCGATGCTCCGCAACCTTACGCAGAAGCCGCTGGCCGTTGGCTTTGGGATCAGCACGCCGGAGCACGTGCGCGCGGTCTGCGATATCGTCGACGGCATCATCGTCGGTAGCGCGATCGTCGACGCATACGAAGGATCCCGAGGAGAGGAGGCGGCCGCTCGCGTCGATGGTTTCTGCAGGACGCTTCTTCGGTAACACACGTGCGTTCATTCGGACGCCGGGACCAACGGGATTTGGGCGGTTGCGACGTAATAGTCCGGGCATGACCTCCACGCTCGATCGCATCTCTCCCTTCAAGAACGAACCCGTCAAGACGTTTCGTGATCCCGGCGACGTCGCGGCGATGAAACGCGCACTAGCGGAGGTACGAGGTACGTTTGGCCGCACGTACCCCCTGATTATCGGCGGGCGGCAGGTCGATACCGAAAAGCACATCAGGTCGGTCAATCCGGCGGCTCCGAGCGAACTCGTAGGTATCGTCGCGTCTGCTTCGACGAGCGACGCCGAGCAGGCCGTCTCGGCGGCGAAGCGCGCGTTTCCAGAATGGAGCAAGTATCCGGCGAGCTCTCGCTCCGAGATTCTCTTTAAGACCGCGGCGCTGCTGCGCGAAAGGCGATTTCTGTACGACGCGCTGCTCGTCTACGAAGTAGGAAAGAACTGGTCCGAGGCTGACGCAGATGTGGCGGAAGCGATCGACTTTCTGGAGTTCTATGGACGCGAGATGCTCCGCTACACTGAACCGCAGCCACTGACGCCGATCGCCGGCGAATGCAACGAGCTCATCTACATCCCGCTGGGTGTCGGGGTCATCGTTCCGCCATGGAACTTTGCCGCAGCGATCATGATCGGCATGACGTCAGCGGCGATCGTCACCGGCAACACGGTCGTTCTGAAACCATCGAGCGACGCGGCCGTGATCGCGGCGTGGTTTGCTGCCTTGATCCAGGAGGCCGGATTGCCAAGCGGCGTGCTCAATTTTCTTCCGGGATCCGGTTCGGAGATCGGCGATTTCCTCGTCGCTCATCCGAAGGTACGTTTCATCTCGTTTACGGGATCCAAAGAGACGGGACTCCACATCAACGACCTCGCTGCAAAACCGCAAAGAGGGCAGCGATGGATCAAGCGCGTCGTCGCCGAGATGGGCGGTAAGGACGCGATCGTGGTGGCCGCCGACGCGGATCTCGACGCGGCGGTGGAGGGCGTCGCGGTTTCCGCATTCGGCTTTGGGGGCCAGAAGTGCTCGGCGTGCTCGCGTGCCGTTGTCGAGGCTGCGGTCTATTCCGCGTTCCTAGACCGGCTGAAGAAACGCGTGGCGCAGATCAGCGTCGGCGACCCGGCCGAGCAAGGCACCGACATGGGTCCGGTCGTGAACGCGCGAGCGATGGAGTCGATACTGCGATACATCGAGATCGGCAAGAAGGAAGGTCGGGTGATTGCCGGCGGTAGCCGGCTCGAGCGTGAGGGGTATTTTCTAGAGCCGACCGTGATCGCCGACGTTGCGCCGGATGCCGTGATCGCGCAGGAAGAGATCTTCGGCCCCGTCCTGGCCGTCATCAAGGCAAAGGACTTCGAGGAGGCGCTACGGATAGCCAACGATAGCGAGTTCGGCTTGACCGGCTCGGTCTACACGACCGACGAGCAGAAGATCCAGCGTGCGAGGGACGACTTCTTCGTCG
>JAKAPO010000033.1 GCA_021807065.1 bacterium | reverse complement strand
GCGTCTCTCTCGTTCGCGCACGAAATACCGATGATGCCGTCCGGCCAGGCCGAACGCACGCGACTCGCATCGTCGAAGCCATCGTCGCCCGGCCCGAGATGCGCGCCATCGCAGCCGAAAGTTTTAGCCGAGCGCCAATCATCGTTCAGGACGAGCAACGCGTCCTGCGTCATCCCGCGAAGGGTACGAAGGTGCTCCGCATCGATGCCCCGCTTCGCTCGGTACTGGATGATCCGAACGCCGGCGTCGAGTGCCGCTCTCGCGATGGAAAGCGCCCGCGGACCGTCGTTGACGATAACGTAGATGCCGCTCAGCAGCGCGATGCGCCGCCCGTGCGTAGAGCCGCGCATGGCGGATTAATCAGAGGTTCCTAATAGGCGGTCGCCGAGATCGATGAGTTCACGCTCGTCCCCGAAACGAAACTCGATACGGCCGCCGCTGCCGGTGCGCACGAGGGTGACCCGCGTCCCGTACCGCTCTCGCAGCCGCGTCTCGAAATCGCGGTCCTCCGGTGACGATTCGGCTCTCGGCTGCGGCGCCGCCGCAGGTTGCACCGACGCCTCGTGCGCGAGCCGTTCGAGCGCGTGCACCGAGAGATCGCGGGCGACGGCACGGGTCGCGAGCACCATTCGTAGGCTTTCCGGCGCGCTCAACAGGGCGCGCGCATGGCCGGCCGATAAGCGCTTGTCGGCAACCATCGCTTTGATCGCGTCGGGAAGCGACAGCAGACGCAACGCGTTCGTAACGACGGGGCGGCTCTTGCCGACGCGTTGCGCAACCTGTTCCTGCGTCAGCCCGTACTCTTCTATCAATTGTTGATAACCGGCCGCTTCTTCTAACGGGCCCAGCCCCTCGCGCTGGAGATTTTCGACGATTGCAATCTCGAGAGAGTCTCGGTCACCGTTCTCGCGCACGATCGCGGGGATCGAAGACTTGTGCAGGGCCGCGCATGCGCGCCAGCGGCGTTCTCCGGCGATAATCTGAAAGCGATCGCCGCGCGGGCGAACGATGATCGGTACGAGGACGCCGAACTGTTCGATCGAGTGTTTCAGCTCATCGAGCGCGGTCTCGTCAAAGCTCTTGCGAGGTTGAAACGGATTGGGCACGATTCGGTCGACCGGAATCTCGCGCAAACCCTCTAAGGCGACTGGTGCTACCGGCAATGGCGCAGTGCCGAGCAATGCGTCGAGCCCGCGCCCTAACCCTCGCTGCGACCTAGGAGTTTGTGGGGGTTGAGCCATTTTCGGATTCGGTGTCGAGCTTTGTTCGAAGACGAAGCGTCGAAGAGGGAGCGAAGCTGTAGCTTCGTGACCGGTGAGCGACGACGTTTTCGGCGGAACAGGCGGGTTCGAGGCGGCGCCGGGGGTTTTTCCGCAGCCTGCTAGAGGCGCTCACGCGTGTACGCTCGCCAGCTCGAGCATCTCGCGTGCGAGCGACATGTACGCTTGCGCGCCTCGACTCTTCGGATCGAACAGAATGACCGGTTTCCCGAACGACGGAGCTTCCGAGAGCCGCACGTTGCGCGGTATCTGTGTCTTGAAGATCTGCTGCGGAAAGTAGCGCTCCAACTCTGCGAGCACTTCGACGGCAAGCCTCGTGCGCCCGTCATACATCGTCACGAGCACGCCGCTCACGTGCAACCCGGGGTTGAGCGCTTCGCGCACGCGGTTGATCACGTGCGTGAGCTGCGAGAGTCCTTCGAGCGCATAATACTCGGCCTGTACCGGAATCATCGCCTCATTTGCGGCGACCAACGCGTTGATCGTCAGCAATCCCAGCGATGGCGGGGAGTCAATTACGATGTAGTCGTAGGCATCGGTCAGCGATCCGAGCGCCTCGCGCAGCCGTGTCTCGCGCGACAACTCGGAGACGAGTTCGATCTCGGCTCCGGCCAAGCTAATGGTTGCCGGCACCAGCTGCAACCGCTCGATTTCCGTTGCCCGCAGCGCTTCGGCAATGTGTACGCGTCCCATGAGCACGTCGTAGACGCTTGCACCGATCGTCGATTTCTCGACTCCTAACCCTGTGGTCGTGTTTCCTTGCGGGTCGTCGTCGATCACTAGGACGCTTTGGCCGAGAACTGCCAGAGCGGCGCCCAAGTTCACCGCAGTCGTCGACTTACCGACGCCGCCCTTCTGATTCACCAATGCAATGACGCGGCTAGCAGAGATATTCATCCAGCATTTCCAGGAGCGCTTGGCGCTCGTTACGCTCCGGCCTCTCGGTGACCTGCTCGAACAGACGATGCAGTAGCTCGCCGACACGCCTGTCACCGCGAAATCCGTTCGCGGCATGGCCGCGGCGAATCATCGCGGCGATGACGTCGTCGCCGCCTATTGCAAGATCTGCAATCGAGAACGCCGGTTTGCGCGCAACCTCTTCGCGAACGCGCGCTTCGAAGCGCTCGTTCGCATCGTCGCGTTTTGGCAGTCCCGATCCTTCGATGTCGGCGTGCCGAAGCGCGAACTGCCGCTCGAGATTCTCGACACCGATCCTGCGAATCGAGCGGCGCAGCGCGGGATCGGTAAGTTCCGGGTCGGCTGCGTACATGTGCTGGCGCACGAGCCGCGCGCTCGTCTCCGTCACCTCGTTGGGGAAACGCAGCCGCCGCAGCATGTCGCGCGTCATCTCTTCACCAATCTGCTCGTGCCGGTAGAAGTGCGCGCCCTCTTTCGTACGCGGCTTGCCGACATCGTGCAGCAGCGCGGCAAGCCGCACGACGAGATCGCCGCGCGGCGCCGCGTCGAGCGTAGCCATCGCGTGCTGCCAGACGTCGAAAGCGTGCCACTCGTTTTGCTCGACACCGACGCCTTCGAGAAGCTCCGGAGCGATACCGGCGAGCACACCGCCCTCGCGTAGTAACTCGAAGCCGATGGACGGCCGCGCCGCGCGCGTCAGCATCTTCGTCAGTTCATCCGCTATCCGTTCGGCCGATACAGTCTTCACCAGCGATGCGGCCGCCCGCATCGCAGCTTTCGTGCGCGCGGTCAGTGAGTACTCGAAACGTGCCGCAAACTGCGCGGCGCGCAGCATCCGCAGCGGATCCTCCTCGAACGCGTGCTCGTTCATGATGTCGATCCGGTGCGCGCGAATGTCCGCTTCACCGCCGTGGGGATCGACCAGCGCTCCCGAGGGCACGGCCCGCGCCATCGCGTTCATGCGGAAATCCCGCCGCGCCAAATCCTCTGCGAGCGGCACATCCGGTCCGCCCTGTACCTCAACGTCTCGGTGGGCTCTTCCGGTCGATCGTTCTCGCCGCGGTAGCGCGACGTCGAGCGTCGTGCCGTCGATCGTCACCTTGAAGACCGCGAACGAGGCGCCGACGAGATCGACGCGCCCGAGACGCGATAGGCGCTCGCGTAACGCCTCGAACGGAACGCCGGTGACGACGTAATCGAGATCTATGGCCGGAGTCTCGGCGGCTCCGAGCTGTGCACGTATCTCGTCTCGCACGCGTCCGCCGACGGCATAGACCGTTCCCGCAGGGAGAGCGCGCGCGAGCACGCCGTCGAAATCGTTCACTCGGCCATCGCTGGAACGGCGCCGGCTCGAGCGGCGCGTGGCGGCCGCATGAAGAACACCAGCGGCATCAGCACGAAGAACGTCACCGCAACGATTCGAAAATCGTAGTTATATGCGATAATCGATGCCTGCTGAGCGACGAGCGAGGTCACGGTTCCTACCGGAAAGCCGTGTAGAGACGTCACGCCGGCGGCGAGATTCGACCAGGCGAACGCGGTCTCGCGCGCCAGGATGGTCGTGAGAATCGCGATTCCGAAACTTCCTCCGATCTGACGGACGAGATTCGATACTCCGCTCGCGGATGCCATCTCTTCCAGCGGGACCGGCGCAAGCATGACGGTCGAAATGGGAACGAACAGAAATCCGAGACCGAATCCCTGCATGACGCGCGGCCAGAACACGTCCCAATACCCCGTATTCTGATTCAGGAAGCTCAGCAGCCAGGACGAAAGCGCGACAAGCGTCATTCCCCCCGCAATCAAGATACGATTGTCGACGCGACTCATGATGCGCCCCGCGATCACCATCGATACCGCCGTCGCTATGGCGCCGGGAAAGAGCACTTCTCCCGTTTCAAAGGCCGTCATGCCCGCAATCAATTGAAAGAAGAGCGGCATGATGAGCGTCGTCCCGAAGAGACCGAATCCCAGGACGACGTACAGGATATTGCCGATCGTGTATTCGCGAAAACGAAACGCTCGCAGGTCGACGAGCGGATGGCGATCGTTCAGCGTCTTGACGATGAACGAGGCGACGCCGACGACCGAGACGATCGTAAGCACCGCGATCGCCGGCGAGCTGTACCAGTCGTCGTGCTGGCCGCGTTCGAGCACGTACTGGAGCGAGCCCAAACCCGCAACGAGCAAGAAAAGCCCGAAGAGATCGAGTCCGCCTCTCGGTTTGCGAAGGTAATGCGGGTTCGGAATGAACGACAGCGTCATCAAGAATGCGACGATGCCGATGGGAATGTTGATGAAGAAAATGATCGGCCACGTTGCGTTGTCGACGATCCACCCGCCGAGAAGCGGGCCGATGGCCGGACCGAACATAGCGCCGAGTCCGAAGATCGCCATCGCGCCGCCGCGTTCTTCTACCGGGAATGTCTCGAAAAGCAGTGCCTGCGCGGTGGGCTGAAGCGCACCACCGCCAATTCCCTGAACGATGCGGTAGAAGACCAGCTGCCAGATGTTGTGCGCGGTACCGCAGAGGAACGAGGCGATAGTGAAGATTGCAATGCACGCTGCGTAAAAGTTCTTGCGCCCGAAGTAGGCGGTGAGCCAGCCGTTGAGCGGCATGATGATGACGGCCGAAAGGAGATAGCCGGTCGCAATCCAGGCGGCATCGTCGACGGTCGCTCCCAAGTTGCCGGCGATCGTCGGAAGCGCGACGTTCACGATCGTGGCGTCGATGATCGCCATGACCATGCCGAGCATGACCGTCACCGTAACGAGGTACTTGTTCCCGTGTTGTTCTAGCATATCGCGATCTATCTATATATGACGTTTCTCGTTGAACGCGCTCCCCCGCGGCGAATGGGCTTTCCCAAGACTACCAGAGGAGCACGCGGGTTTCAGCCTCATGCGCCTTTCCGAAGGCATAAGGGGCGCTTTTCGGGGATCCCGGTTCGGCGAGGGAATCGCGCCGGGCTCGGGCCCAGTTTCCGCACGAGGCAGATGTGGCCCGCCTCTCCCGAAGTTACGATCCGTTCGAGTCTACCGTTCAGCATCAAGGCCGCATCCTCGAGCGCCTTGCGCTCGTCACGCGAGATGCGGCCGCGTTGCAAGATTGCCAATCCACCCGGCTGGAGAAATGGGAGCAGCAGCTCCGCCGTGGTCGTAATTCCCCCGACCGCACGGCTTGTACCCGAGGCAAAGCGGTCCCGCATTTGCTCCCTGCGCCCAGCCACCTCCGCCCGTTCCGCGACGACGCTCGCATCGATCTTTAGGCGATCTGCGGCGGCCTGGAGAAAGCGTGCCTTCTTTCCCGTCGACTCGACGAGCGTTGCGCGCACGCCCGTAGCGATCGCGAGCGGGATCGCCGGCAGACCGGACCCGGAGCCAACGTCGACGAGCGGATCGACGACGTACGGCAGGAGCGTGAGACTATCGAGGAGATGAGCCACGAGCGCTCCGCTACTCTTCGCACCGCTGATATTCATCCGCTCGTTCCACTCTAGGAGAAAGGCTCCGTAGTCGGCCAGCTTCTGGGCGAGTACCGGGTCGATTCGAGCCTCCAGCAGCGCCCCGATCAGGCTTGGCGCCATGTTATCGAAGATGGACGGTATCGCGGCAGAGGAAGACGCTCAGAATCGCCACGTCGGACGGCGTTATGCCTGGGATTCGCGCTGCCGAAGCGAGGGTCCGAGGACTTCGCGCGGCGAGCTTTTCACGCGCCTCACTTGATAGTGCCTGTATTTTGGCATAGTCGAAGCCGTCTGGAATCTCTCGCTGCTCGATTTTCGCGGCGCGCGCAATCGCGGCGGCTTCGCGTGCCGCGTATCCCGCGAGCTTCACCTCGATCGCGACCCGCTCGCCGATTTCGTCCCCCAGCGCCGGTTCGAACATCGCTGCAACGTCTGCAAACCGCACCTCCGGCTTGCGCAATAACGGCGCGATGCATTTCTTGCCGGCGTAACGCAAGGCGCTTTCGAGTGCATCGCGGCGCCGCTCGAATGCATGCCACGCAGCGTCGTCCACCGAGCCCATCTCGCGCCCGAGCGGGGTCAAGCGCAGGTCGGCGTTGTCGTGGCGCAGCAGCAGACGGTATTCGGCGCGCGAGGTGAACATGCGGTATGGCTCGTCGACACCCTTCGTCACGAGATCGTCGATCATGACCCCGATGTATCCGCGATTGCGCTCGACGCGCATCGGGCGTGCGCCTTTCGCCGCACGCGCCGCGTTGATTCCCGCAACCAGGCCCTGTGCCGCAGCCTCTTCGTATCCGGAGGTGCCGTTGAGTTGCCCGCAATGAAAGAGGCCTCCGATTCGCCGGGTCTCCAGCGTGTCGTTCAGCTCGGTCGGTGGCACCATATCATACTCAACCGCATAGCCCGCCCGCACCATCGCGCATTCTTCCAATCCGGCGAGCGTGTGCAGCATCTCCAACTGCACCTCTGCGGGTAACGAAGTCGAGAAACCGCCGACATACAGGGTTGGCTCCTCCCAGCCTTCCGGCTCGATGAATACTTGATGGGTTGGATTGTGCGCGAATTTGACGACCTTGTCTTCGATGGAAGGGCAATATCGCGGTCCAATGCCGCGAATGAGATCGAGCCCGTAGAGCGGCGAGCGATGCAGATTTTCGCGCACCAATCGATGCGTGCGTTCGTTCGTCCCGGTGATGTAACAGGCCAACTGTGGCCCGGGAAATTCCATTGCGCTGCGATAGGAAAACCGCAGCCGTACCGGGCTCGGCGGCTGCATCTGCATCGCCGTCGTGTCAACGGAATTGCGCGCGATTCGCGGCGGCGTTCCCGTTTTTAGGCGCTTCGTCGGAAAGCCCAATCGCCGCAGGGAGCGCGATAGCCCGATCGCCGGCGCTTCACCAAAGCGTCCCTCCGGCGTAACGACATCCCCGCGAAACGTCTTGCCGCCGAGAAAGGTACCGGTGGCGAGAATGACCCGCCTGGCGTGATACGTCTCACCGCCAATACAGCGGACACCTCGAATGCCGCTCGAGTCGGCGACGAGCTCTTCGACCAGGCCCGCAACGATTTGCAGGTTCGGCTGCGCGCGTAGCATCGCGATCGCGGCGCGCGCATACGACGGTTTATCCATCTGCGCGCGGAGCGCGCGGACCGCGGGCCCTTTGCTTTCGTTCAAGAACCGCGCGTGCAGGCCGCATGCATCGGCGAGCAGGCCCATCGCCCCACCGAGTGCGTCGATCTCGCATACGATCTGCCCCTTGGCGCTGCCGCCGATCGATGGATTGCACGGCAGCGTGCAGATCCTCTCCGGATCGCCGGTGACGAGCAGCGTCTCGATGCCCAAGCGCGCGCTCGCCAGCGCCGCTTCTACGCCGGCGTGCCCTCCACCGACGACGATGACGCCCGCGTGATCGCTTCCGCGCACGCAGTTTACTTCAGCGTAACGACCAGTCTTCCGTTTGGCCGAAGTTGTAGAGCATGTTCGGGGCGAAGCCGTGTAACGATGGATTGATCGCTTCAAACTCGGTGCGATAGACGAGAAATATCGCCGGGATCTCCTCGTGGATGCGCCGCTGCATCGCGTGAAAAGCCGCGGTGCGCTCTCGAGGGTCGAGCGTCTGTTGCTGCCTACTGAAAGCGGCATCGTATTGCGGATCGCACCAGCGGGCCACGTTCGGTCCGTTCGGCGCGCGATTGGCGCACGTCCACGGCTCGGACGCCTCGGGATCGAGGCCGCCATACCATCCGCCGATCTCCAGGTCGAAGAGCCCATCGTACAACACGCCGTGCTGGGCAGGCGGCGCGTACAGGAGGCTGGGCGTTGCGCCGTCGAGCGTCGCTTCGAAACCGACGGAGCGTAGGTTTGCTTGAACAACCGTTGCCACGGCAGCATAGGTGTTCTCCGAGGCGTTGAAGGTGATCCGCACTGCAACGCGCCGGCCGCCGAGCAGCGCACGTGCGCGCGCCGGATCGTACGGAAGTGCCGCGATCGACGCATCGTGTTCGGGAAACAGCGGCGAGACCTCGGTCGACGCGAGCGGACTGTAGCCGTGATAGACCGCCCGGGCGATCGTTCTCCGATCGATGGCGTAGGCCACGGCCTGGCGCACTCTCAAGTCGTGCATCGCGCTACCCTGCGTCTGCAACTCGATATCGTCCACCTCGTTGCGCGGTATAGCGACGACGCGGACGTCTCTCTCGGCGCGTGCGGTCGCGACTTGCTCGTAGGTGATATCGGTGAAATCGATTGCGTGCGATTGCAACGCGATGAACGCCGTGTTCTCGTCGGCAAGCATGCGGATTACGATGCGAGTCAGCTTCGGCGGCTCCCATGCATAGGGATTTCTGGTTAACTCGACGCTATCGCCACGAATCCAACGCGTCACGCGAAACGGCCCGGTCCCGAAGGGATGCTCGTTCCACGCCGCGTGTACCATGTCGGTGCTCGCGAAAGCATGCGCCGGAAGAATGCCGTAGATGTAGTCCGACGCTGCGAACAGCTCGCGCACCGCCCCAGCCCAGCGATGTCTTAGTCTGACGACGACGGTATGCGCGTCCGGCGTCGTGAGCGACGCGATGCGCAAGTAGGGCGACGCCTCGGTAACCGGGTTGCGCGGATCGAGAATCGCGCGATAGGTGAAGGCAACGTCCTTCGACGTAAACGGAACGCCATCTGCGAATCGGACGTGACGCAGATGGTACGTGATGGTGAGTCCGTCACGCGAGATGCCTCCGTTGGTGATGCTGGGCACTTGCGTGCATAACACCGGGATCGCTTTGTTCTTCGGGCTTATGCCTACAAGGGGCTGCGTGTAGAGCTGCGTCAAGTCGATCAAGCGTTGCCCGAAAGCGATGATCGGATTCAGCGTGTAGATCGTGCCGAGGTAGCCGATCCGCACTTCGCCGGGGACCCCCCAATGCTGCGGTGCCTTCGTGCACGAGGAGAGGGCGAGAACCGCGCCAGCGGCGGCAAAAAGCTTGGCCGCAGCGCCTCGTGGCCGAGCTCCCCGTAGGACCGTCATTCCTAGCGCTCCCGTGAGAACCCGCGATGTGATGCGGAGGAATCCCGGGCCGACGAGCGCGCATGGACGCGGGAACGGAGAGGCCGAGAGCCAAGAGCGCGTCAGGACGGCGAGCGACGAGCGGTTCCGAAGCGTCATGTCGCGAGTTCCACCCTATTTTCCTATGCAGAAGCGGGCGAAGATGCCGTCGAGCATCTCTTCGGTGGCTTCCTCGCCGGTAATTTTGCGCAGCGCTGCACGTGCTTCGCGCAGATCTCCCGCAATCAGATCGATGGGGTCGCCGATCTCGAGCGTTTCTCGCGCATGCACGAGCGCCTCGAGTGCGGCGGATGCGGCATCAAACTCGACCACCGTGGCGAGGTGCGGCCGAGAGAGGTCGACGCGCTCGTCATTCCACCCGAGGTGCGCGATGGCGGCCCTTAATGCTCCGAGCGTTTCCTTTTGGAAGACGCTGCCGATGATTGCACCGTTAATGTCGGACGCGCCGGTCATGCCTAAATCGGCTTTGTTGAAGAAGACAATGCGCTCGTGCTCGGCGGTTAGAGAAAGCACGTTACGCGATTGTTCTTCCGGTGGCTGCGAACCGTCGATCACCACGAGCGCGATCTGCGCCTGCTCGAGCGCGCGCATCGTCCGGTCAATCCCTGCAGATTCGATGCGGTCGGCATGCGCGTGAATTCCAGCCGTATCGATCAGTCGCACGGGGACGCCGGCTACCGTTATCGACTCCTCGATGGTGTCGCGAGTCGTTCCCGGTACCTCGGAGACGAGCGCGCGTTCCTCACCGAGCAGTGCGTTGAGCAGCGACGATTTTCCCGCGTTGGGAGGGCCGACGATTGCGACCGTCGTTCCCTCGCGCACGAGGCGGCCTACTTCGCCGGTAGCGAGCAGGTCTCGAAGTTCCGCCGAGAGGCTCTCGATTCGATCTTGCAGCTGCGATCTCGGTGGATCGGAGACCTCGTCCGGGAAGTCGATCGCCGCCGCGAGACGTTCGAGCAGATCTTCGACATCGTTGGCAAGTCGCGTGATCTCGGCGCGAAGGCCGCCCGTGAGATTCGCCAGTGCGGCGCGCGCAGCCGCGCGGCTCTCCGCCTCGATGAGCTCTGCGACCGCAGCGGCCGCGCTCAAATCCATCTTGCCGTTCTCGAATGCGCGGCGCGTGAACTCGCCTGGTCCGGCAAGGCGCGCGCCGCAAGCGAGCATCGCGCGCAGCACGTCGCGGGCGACTACCGGGCTCCCGTGAACGTGCAGTTCGAGGAGGTCCTCACCGGTATAGCTGTGCGGTCCCGGAGCGAAGATCGCGACGCCCTGATCGAGCGGGGTGCCGCGCTCGTCGACGATTTCGACGCGGCGGGCATAATGCGGGGACAGGTGCTCGCGCACGAGCCGTGCGGCGAGCTCGCCGGCCATTGGACCGCTGGCCCTCACGATCGCGATGGCACCGCGTCCGGGAGGTGTAGCGATCGCCGCGATCGTTTCCATAGTGCCTAGGAGCTTACGTTGCCTCCGTAGTCCAGCGTGCTCGTGCGATTGCGTCCAGCAGTTCTTGCGGACGGTCGGTTGCGAGCACGACGCAACGCCGTCGCGGACCGCGCAATCTCACGGCGTTTAGCGCGCGCACCCGCGGGATCCAGCCGCTTCCCGTCAGATAACTGCCCCATCCTTCCCAGAATTTCCCGTGCGTAGCGGCGGCGTCGATCAAGCGCTCGAGCGGGAGATGGCCCCGAGGAAACCCCATGCCCAACCACCAGCGTATCTCGCGATCGCTGACGACCACCGTTACCGACGAGAGCGCCAATGCGAAGATGAGGATCGCAATCGTTCCCCCGATCGCTATTTCAAGCGTGAGCGACCGAGACTGTTCGCGTGAAACGGCACTCCAAAGCACGACCGCCCATAGCGCGACGAGGCATCCGAATCCCAGCGCCGCTCCCCACGGCGTGCCCTTCTTGTACTTGTAGAGAATCCGCTCGCTCAATCGCTAATCGCGCAAGAATACGACGACGCGACGTTCCGGATCTTCCCCCTCCGACTCGGTGCGAACGGTATCGCTGTTTGCGAGCGTGAGGTGCACGATCTTGCGCTCCGACGGCAGCATCGGTTCGAGGTACTGTGGCTGTCTTTCGCGCACGCAGCGTTCCATCGTGGCGAGCGCGATTTCCTTAAGATGGTCGGCGCGGCGCGCGCGGTACCCCTCGGCATCGATCGTATAGTAATGGCGGTTGTCGCGTACGCCCGCATTCATGACGTTGTTGAAAACGTGATTGAGTGCCTCGAGCGTGTTCCCTCGCCTGCCGATCAGCGCGGCGAGATCCGGTCCGGTAATCTCGAGATACTCACCCTCCTCGCGTGCAATGTATCCGATTTCAACCGGGGCGATACCCATTCGGTCGAGTATCTCGCTGAGCAGGTCGCGGGCAGCGGCTGCCTCCGGGGGAACCTCCCCTGCGCGTTTACCGCGTCGCCCGCGCCGGCGCACGGCCGCCGGCGGCTCTTCGCCGCTGCCGGGAATTCGGCGATCGCGAACGTTTGCGGGTTGCTCTTCGAACTCGTAGTCGTCCTCGTAGATCATCGCTAGCCTCTCTTCTTCCTTTTCCTTCGCCGGCGTCTGCGCGGCGTTCCCGGAGCGCCCGCCTGACCGTCGCCCGGCGCGGCGTGCACCGGTCCGCCGGCAGCGGCAACCTGTGCCTCGCCGTCCGCGCGCCCGAGCGCGCGTGGCGCTTCCTTCGGAGGCGTCTCTTCCGTCAAGCCATGTCCGGAATCGAGCATGGAAAACGGCTGGTGGTACTTGCGCAGCATGTAGATCTGCTGCGCCATCGTGAAGATGTTATAGGAAAACCAATACAGTACCATCGCCGACGGCCAGCTGCTGCGCCACGCGAAGTACCCGATCATCAACGGAGAGATGATCGCCATCATGCGCTGCATCTGCGCCTGCTGAGGATCTGTCGACGGAACGCTGCCGTACCGCACGCTCACGTACATCGAAATCGCATACAGTACGATCAGGACGAGATCCGGCGCCGCGAGATTCGGGGCGACGAGGCTGATGCCGAATATCTTTGGCGAGTGCACGGCAAGCGCGTTCCCAATCCAGAGGAACGACTGCGTGTTGAAGCACAACGGGTGCAGCAGCGCATGCAGGGGAAACGACGAGAACCACGTCGTCGCGTGCGCTTGGCACTGGCCGCCTGGACCGACGGTGGCAAGATAGTTCGGCGCGTTGTTCTTTCCCCGGAGCGTCGCGTTGAGCGCGATGACCCAATAGACGCTGTACAGGATGGGCAATTGCACGATGAGCGGCAGGCATCCGGCTAGCGGATTGACGCCGGCCTCGCGGTAGAGTGCCATCTGCTCCTGTTGAAGGCGCTGCGGCTCGCCTTTGAATTTCTCCTGAAGCTTCTTGAGTTTCGGCGCGATGCGCTGCATGTCGAGCATCGATCGGAACTGCTTGACGTTCAGTTGCCAAAATGCCGCCCGGATCAGCAACGCAAGAACGATGAGGCTAACGCCGAGATTGTGAATCGCCGAATCAAGGTATTGAACGACCAGCCAAATGCCGGCAACGAACGGATCGAGGAACGAGGCGACGATCATTTCGGGACCCCGCGCAAGCGGCCGAGTTTTTCAGGCACGGGATCCAGGCCGCCGGGATGCCATGGGTGGCATTTCGCGATCCTGCTCAACGAGAGAATTGCGCCCGCTGCGATGCCGTGCCGGCGAACCGCCTCGGCGGCATAGTGCGAGCAACTCGGGTAGAACCGGCACGACGGCGGTAGCAGCGGCGAGATCAGCAGTTGATAGATTCGGATCGCGAAAATGACGGCGGCGCGCACGCGAGCCTACTCTTCTTCGAGCGCGCTACGCAGATCGCCGCGCAACTCCCCGTAGGCTGCGCCCGACGCCGCTGGACGCGCAACGACGAGCACGCGGCGCGGCGCTTTTCCACGTAACGTTTCGTGAAGTATCGAAACAAGGCGCCGGCGGACGCGATTACGCGCAACGGCCCTCCCCAGCTGACTGCTGACGCTGACGCCCGCAACCGACCGCGCGTCGCCCGATTCGGCGAGCGTGTAGACGAGCAGTGTCGGGCGGGACCGAAGCCGGCCGCGCCGGCGAAGGGCAGCAAACTCGGCCCGACGGCGCATGCTGGCAAAGCTACGCATCAGACGGCCAGTCGGCGACGCCCCTTCTTTCGGCGGCGAGCGAGGACCCGGCGCCCGTTTTTCGTCCGCATGCGCTCGAGGAACCCGTGCACACGCTTGCGCCGCCGGTTGTGAGGCTGATAGGTCCGCTTCATGGCCTCGCGCAGTATAACGGCCACGCCGCTGCAGCGTCAAGCAAAACCGGTAGCAAAACCGGTAGCTGGCAGCGGATCTATATTAAGACGCAAGGATTGCCGACGATTCTAGCCCTCGAAATTTGAAGGGATCCCCTCTCAATGATTTCCACAGCTGT
Organism: bacterium; assembly: GCA_021807065.1. Classification (GTDB taxonomy): domain Bacteria; phylum Vulcanimicrobiota; class Vulcanimicrobiia; order Vulcanimicrobiales; family Vulcanimicrobiaceae; genus Tyrphobacter. The sequence goes on along the minus strand of JAKAPO010000033.1, from coordinate 20 downwards.
GGACAAGGCTGTGGAGAGCA
>JAKAPO010000032.1 GCA_021807065.1 bacterium | reverse complement strand
GGAGTATCCGCCGTCGCTCGTAGATTCAGGTGTAGGCGAGCGACAGGTTCAGGTCGCGGTGACGATTGCTCCGGACGGCGCGGTGGTCAACGAGGCGGTTGTGAGTTCGTCCGGGTACGGGTTGATCGATCGCGATGCGCTGCGCGTTGCGCGCGAAACGACGTACGCGCCGCGCATTCGAAATTGCCGGCCGGTGCTCGGGACGTACAAGTACGTCATCGATTACCAGTCAGGCTAAAATCGATCCGTCAAAGAGGGGCGAGCTTTACCGAGAAGGTAAGTCGCGCGCGTGACCCTGTCGTTCGCGCAGTCGATGGCGCTTGCACTCTTGCAAGGCGTGAGCGAACTCTTTCCGGTTTCGAGCCTCGGCCACAGCATTCTCGTTCCCGCATTGGCGCGCTGGCGCGTCGATCGGTCCGATCCGTCGTTCCTTGCGTTCGTCGTGGCGCTCCATTTGGGGACCGCCATCGCGCTCGTGCTCTTCTATCGCAATGAATGGTGGCGCATCATCTCGGCGCTCTGGCGCAGCATCGTCCGCGGTAGACTCTCGAACGAGCGCGACGAGAGCGTAGGTTGGCGGCTGGTGGTGGCGACGGTTCCCGTCGGCATCATCGGCGTCATCGCGGAAAAGCCGGTGCGCATGCTGTTCGGGTCAGCCGAAGCCGCCGGCGGCTTTCTTGCGATTAACGGCTTGGTCATGTTCTTGGGCGAGTACCTGCGGCGCAGACAATACGGCGCCGAGCGTTCCTCTCGTACGATTGCGCAGATGCCGTACTTGCAAAGCGTTGCCGTGGGATTCTCTCAAGCATTTGCGTTGCTGCCCGGAATTTCGCGATCAGGCGCGTCGATCGTTGGAGGGCTTCTCTGCGACCTCGATCACTCCGAAGCCGCGCATTACTCGTTCTTGCTCGCGACCCCGGTGATCGGTGCCGCCGCGTTGCTCGAAATTCCCCGGCTGTTTGCACCGGGGGCCCACGTGGCGGCGGTCGAAGCGACCGCCGGAGCAATCGTGGCGGGCATCGCCGCCTATCTCTCGGTGGCTTTTCTGACGCGCTACTTCAAAACCAAAGATTTGGGCCCGTTCGGTTGGTACTGCCTGATCTTCGGGGCAATCTGCTTCGTTCTCGCTCGTATAGGAGTATTATCGTAAAAATGAAAGCTCTCGCACTCCTGCTCGCGCTGGCGTTCTTCGTCGCTGGGATTCTCACCGCGTTAGGCACGATAAGCCTGACGCACTCGCACGACGTGCATCATTGGAAACAGACGATTCTCTTGTGGATACTGGCGTTGCTCTCCCTGATTTGGGCGCGCTTCCAGCAATCACCGCGACGCGTGTGAACCGGCGAGAGTCCGTAACGCCGGAACGCGGCGTTACCATGGTGGACGTGTCGGCGAAGCCGATCACGCAGCGTAGCGCCAAAGCCGAGGCGGTGGTACGCCTGAACGCGCAAGCGCGTGATGCGCTGCGCAACGCGAGGCTGGGGAAGGGCGACGCGTTCGTTGCGGCCCAGATTGCCGGGATCGCGGCGGCAAAGCGAACGGCGACGCTGATTCCCCTTGCGCATGCGCTTGCGCTCTCCAGCGTGAACGTTCGGTTCGATTGGCTCGACGATACGTTGCGCATCGAGGCGGAGGCGAAGACGTCGGCGCAGACCGGCGTCGAGATGGAAGCGCTCGTCGCCGTCGCGATTGCTGCTCTCACGATCTACGACATGACGAAGGCGCTGGACCGCGCGATCGCGATCGAACGCATTGCGCTTCTCGAGAAGCGCGGCGGCAAGAGCGGTGAGTGGATGCGGGAGCCGAATGCGTAGCGTGAGCGGCCGTTTTACCGCGGCACTCATCGTGCTTTCTGATCGCGCGGCGGCGGGAACGCGTGCGGACGCTTCTCTGCCGGCAATGCGCGACGGGCTCGGCCCGGGATACGAGATCGTTCGCGAACTGATCTTGCCCGACGATCCGGGTGCGCTCCAAGCAGAGTTGATTGCGCTTTCCGATGCATCGACGGCGGCGTTGGTGCTTACCAGCGGCGGCACGGGCTTGAGCCCGCGGGATGCAACGCCGCAAGCAACGGCAGCGGTGCTGGATTACGAGATCCCGGGTATCGGCGAAGCGATCCGCGCGGCGGCGCTCGCCAACGTACGCACCGCGATGCTGTCGCGCGCGATTGCGGGAGTGCGTCATCGCACGCTCATCGTCAATCTTCCAGGGCACCCAAAAGCGGTTGCGGAGTCGCTCGCGGTCATCGCTCCGGTGCTACCGCACGCGCTCGAACTGCTTAAGGGGACTCCAAACGACTCGCATGAGGTTTGACGAAGCCGAACGTTACCTGCTTGGGCTGATCGACGAGAAGCGCTCGCGCGGGAGACTCGGCCTCGATCGCATGCGCGCATTACTGCACGAGTTAGGCGATCCGCAAGATGCCTATCCAACCGTGCACGTCGGCGGCACGAGCGGTAAAGGTTCGACGGCGACGATGATCGCCGCCGCACTCTCCGCTTCGGGAAAACGCACCGGCTTGCACATCAAACCGCATCTGCATTCGGTGACCGAGCGTGCATGCATCGACGGCCTCGCTATCGCGCCGCAGCGCTTCGCGGCGCTACTCGAGGAGATGATGCCGGCGATCGATCGTGTCCGCGCCGTCGCCGGCTCGCCGAGCTACTACGAAACGCTCTTAGCACTGGCGTTTCTCCACTGCGCCCGCGAGCGCGTCGAGGTGGCGGTGATCGAGGTCGGCCTGGGTGGCCGCCTCGACGGCACCAACGTGATCAAACCCGAGGTCGCCGTCATCACGTCCGTCGATTACGATCATACCGATGTACTCGGCGAATCGCTCGAAGCAATAGCCGCCGAGAAAGCGGGTATCGGGAAACCCGGGGTGCCGCTGGTCGTCGCTGCCGAACGCCCGGAGGCGCTCGCGGTCATCAAGCGGATTGCGCGCACGGTTGGCGCGCGGGTGATACTGGTCGATCACGTGTCGGAGATCGAGATGCAGGAGGGTGACGAGCGGCGCTTCGAGGTGAAGACGTCGCGCGCAGCCTACGACATTCGGCTGCCGGTTTTCGGCTCGTTTCAACGCCGGAACGCGCAGACCGCAATCGTCGCGCTCGAGGTGCTACCACCCGCGCTCGCCGTCGGCGTCGATGCGGTAGAGCGCGGCCTTGGATGCGTAACGATTCCGGGGAGGATGGAGGTCATCGGCATCGCGCCTACCGTCGTGCTCGATATCGCGCACAACGCCGAAAAAGCACAGCACCTTGCCGATGCGCTACGTGAGCGCTGGCCGCAGCGGCGCATGCATGCGGTCGTAGCCGTCAGTAAAGGCAAAGACGCACCGGCAATTCTGGACGCACTTGCGCCGCTCGTCGACGCTTTCGTTTTCACGTCCTTCACGGCCGCGGGGCGGTACGCGATTGCGCCTGAGCGCCTGCTCGAGTTTGCCTCGTCGCGTGGCCTCGCAGCCGAAGCGTTCGAAGATCCTCTTGAGGCGTTCTCGTATGCGTGCGCGCGGACGCCGAAGGACGTTATACTCATCGTCACCGGCTCTACGTTCGTGGTTGCAGCGGTACGCGAGGAAGCATTACGACGGTCCTTCGATGTCGCTCGCACTGCGCGCTCGCTACGCTCAGGCTGACAACACTGATACACTTGGATATTTGAGATGCGAAATGTTGCGTGGGGAAACCGCACGTACATCATGGGCATCGTGAACGCGACGCCTGATTCGTTTTCCGGTGACGGCGCGACGCACGTCGAAGATGCGGTTGCGCGTGGCGTCACACAGGTCGAAGAGGGTGCGGACTTCGTGGACGTCGGCGGTGAGTCGACTCGCCCTGGTCACGATCCGGTCGACGAAGCGACGGAGATGGCACGCGCCATCCCGGTGCTGCGCGCCCTGCGCGAGCGGTTGCCGAACACGATTCTCTCGATCGACACCACAAAACCCGCGGTTGCGCGCGCTGCCGCGGACGTGGGCGCGGATGCCATCAACTGCGTGCAACGCGCGCCCGACGCGTTGCTCGAGATCGCAGTGGAGCGAGGGATGATGTTCGTCGCGATGCACAATCAGGTGGGGACATCGTACGCGGGCGACGTCGTCGACGAAGTGCTGCGCGTGCTCGACGAGTGTTCGCGAGCCGCGGTACGTCACGGGATAGCGCGCGGACGCATTCTCCTCGATCCAGGAATTGGTTTCGGAAAGACGGCCGATCAGAATCTTCAGGTGTTAAGGAAACTGGATCGCATCGTTGCACTCGGGTTCCCGACGATGATCGGAGCGTCGCGTAAATCGACGCTCGGCAAACTCACCGGGCATCCGCCGCCGCAGCGCGTCTATGCAACGGCTGCGACGAGCGCGCTTGCTGCGGCGGCCGGTATCGACGTCGTACGCGTGCACGACGTGGCCGCGACGCGCGACGCGTTAGCGGTCGCCGATGCAATCTTCCGAAACTGGAGACCCGCGCAGTGGATCGGATAGCGCTGCGCGGGGTGCGCGTCCGGGCGCATCATGGAGCGAGCGAGCAGGAGCGCACGCGCGAGCAGACGTTCGAGATCGACATCGTGGCGGAAATCGACCTGAGCGAGGCCGCAGCATCGGACGAACTCGCCGCTACGCTGCACTACGCGCACTTGTACGATCGTATCACGAACGTCGTGCGTGAGCGCTCGTACGCGCTTCTGGAGAGACTGGCGAGCGACCTGATGAATGAGGTTTTCGCCGATCCTCGGGTCGCGCGTGCAGAGGTGACGGTTTCGAAACCGGCGCTGCTCGATGGCGCGACGCCCTCGGTGACGCTGTCGCGTCCCAATCCTCGGTACCGGGGGAATGGATAAGGAGTGGTCGTTGCGTACGTCGGCATCGGATCGAACGTCGGCGATGCTCGCACGAACGTGATCCGCGCGGTACGCGCTCTTCGCGCCGCCGGCTGCGTGCGCCGGCTCTCGGCGTTGCGGCGGACGAAACCGTGGGGCCGTACCGCGCAGGGCTATTTCGTCAATGCCGTCGCGTGCATCGAGACGATGCATTCCCCGCGCGCGCTTCTCGAGGTGCTCCAAGGCATCGAACGCAGGTTGGGACGGCGAGCGAGCTATCGCTGGGGGCCGCGCGTCGCCGATCTCGATCTGCTCTTGTACGACGGCCTCCACATCCGAGAACCGGGACTGACGGTTCCGCATCCACGCCTGGCAGAACGCCCCTTCATGCTGCGGCCGCTCGAGGAGGTGCTTCGCCCAGGGGCTTCGGAGCCGCCAAGGAGAATGCGAACCTTTCCATGACGCAACCCGGCGACGAGAGCATCGCTCAGCACGTTGCGCGCCTGGCGCGGTTCCTCGTCGAAGAGGATCTCGAATCAGTTCGCATCGAGCGGCCACATGAGTCATTCGAGGTTGGGCGTACTGCGACCGAACGGCCGGCGGTAACGCTCGTGTCACCCAAGGCACCGCTTGCGCAGAGCGAGCCGCGCGTCGAACGGATCACCGCCGACCGCGTCGGCATCTTTCACTTCAGCCGGCCGATACCGCTCGAAGGCGAACGGATCGATGGCGATCGCGAGCTTGGCTACGTCGAGCAGTTGGGCATTCGTAACGCCGTGCGGAGTCGCGGGCCCGGATACGTCCGCGCAATCCTACAACGTGACGGCGACCTCGTCGACTACGGTCGCCCGCTCTTCGAATTGGACCGCGATTAAGGATCGATGGCGTGTTTTCTAAAATATTGATTGCCAATCGCGGCGAGATCGCTCTGCGCATCAATCGCGCCTGTCAGGAACTAGGCGTACAAACCGTAGCGATCTACTCGCAGGCTGACAGAGATTCGCTGCACGTGCGGCAGGCCAACGAAGCGTACTGCGTTGGGCCCGGACCGGCCGGGCGATCGTACCTCGACATCGCAAACATCGTCTCGACGGCGCTGGCCACGGGTTGCGAAGCGATTCATCCCGGTTACGGATTCCTGGCCGAGAACGCGCGTTTTGCCGAAATTTGCGCCGACCACGGCCTGGTGTTCATCGGGCCGAAACCGGCGGTGATCGCGGCGATGGGCGATAAAGCCACGGCGAAGCAAGTGATGAAAGACGCCGGCGTTGCGACGACGCCGGGTTCCGGAGTTCTCGAATCGCTGCATCAAGCGCGCGACGCGGCAAAGAAGATTGGCTACCCCGTTCTGCTGAAGGCGACCGCGGGCGGCGGCGGCAAGGGCATACGAGCCGTCGAGAGGCCCGAGGATCTCGAGCGTGCATTTGCCAGCTCATCGGCGGAAGCGGAAGCGAGTTTCAAAGATGGGCGCCTGTATTTGGAGAAACTGATCGTCGCGCCGCGGCACGTAGAAGTGCAGGTGCTAGCCGACGAGTTCGGGACGATCGTACATCTCGGCGAACGCGATTGCTCCATTCAGAAGCCCTCGCACCAGAAACTGATCGAGGAGGCTCCCGCACCGAACCTCGGCGCCAAGCAGCGAGAGCAGCTGCATGCAATGGCGGTCCGCGCCTGTCGCCACGTCGGCTACACGAACGCAGGGACGCTTGAGTTTCTGGTCTGCGCCGAGAACGTATACTTCATGGAAATGAACACGCGCATTCAGGTCGAGCATCCAGTGACCGAGATGATCTACCGCATCGACTTGGTACGCGAACAGATTCGCGTCGCAGCGGGCGAACGGCTCGGCTTTACGCAGGACGACCTTACCGCGCGCGGGCATGCGATCGAATGCCGTATCAACGCTGAGGATCCGAGCAACAACTTCGCGCCTGAAGCCGGTACGCTGTCGCGAGTCGTCTTCGCGGGCGGACCTGGGATTCGAGTCGACACGCACGTGCACGGCGGTGCGGTGGTTCCGCCCTACTACGATTCACTGCTGGCGAAACTCGTGGCTTTCGGAGAGACGCGGGAAGAAGCAATTGCGCGCATGGGGCGCGCGCTGCACGAGACCGTCATCGAAGGGGTGCACACGACCGCGGACTTCTGCGCCGAAGTGCTGCGCACGCCGGAGTTTCGCGAGGGCCGCTACGGCGTCGGCTTCTTGCCCGGTTCGCTGTCCTATGCCCGTTAAGACACGGCGGATCGCGCGCGAAGAGGCGCTGCAGACACTCTATGCGATCGACATCGGCGGGCGCGAACCCGATGAAGCAATCGATGAAATCGTCCCCGAGAGCGCGCCGGGCGAGCACCGCAAGTTCGCGCGAGATCTAGTGCTTGGCACCCTCGAGTTTGCTCCACGGGCGGACGAGATCATCGGACCCGTACTCGAGGGCTGGGCGGTCGAGCGTCTCCCCGAGATCGATCGGCTCATCCTACGCATGGCCACCTACGAGTTATGCTGTTCGCCCGATGTGCCCCGAGCGGTAGTAATCAACGAGGCGATCGAGCTGGCGAAGAAGTTCTCTACCGACGACTCGGGCCGGTTCATCAACGGAGTACTCAATGCGATCGCGCAGAACGGCTGAACGGTTTTTGCGGGCGCTCGATCGAGCGGCCGAAGCCATCGCGCGCTACCTGCGTCAGCTGGGAAGACGGCGAATCGTTCGCGGCATTCTCGTCACGTCGTTTCTCTGCGCGCTGTTCGCGGTCGGCACGGTCGCCGGGATCATTTCTGCGTACTCGCGCAACCTTCCCGACATCAGCCGCATGGCGGATTATCAACCCGATCGCGCCACCCGCTTCTTTGCGCGAGACGGGACGTTGCTGGCATCGGTCTATAAGGAGAATCGCGTTTGGGTGCCGATCTCGCGCATCCCACAGATCGTGCGTGAGGCTTTCGTCGCAAACGAAGATCACACGTTCTACCATCACCACGGCATCGATTACTTCGGGATCCTGCGGGCTGCGTTTGCGGACATCACGCACGAGCGAATCGAACAGGGCGCCTCGACGATCACGCAGCAGTTGGCGCGTGCCCTCTTTCTTTCCGACCAAGTCTCTCTCTCGCGCAAGATTCAAGAGGCGTTGCTGGCGATCGAGATCGAGCGGTATTACACCAAGAACGAGATCCTGGAGCGGTACCTCAACATCATCTACCTCGGTGCAGGCGCCTACGGCGTCGATGCCGCCGCACATACGTACTTCGGGAAGAGTGTCGGTCAACTGACGCTGGGTGAAGCGGCGATGCTGGCTGGACTGCCGGCGGCTCCTTCCGATTACTCGCCGTTCACCAACCTCACTCTCGCGCGCGAGCGCCAGCGCCACGTGCTGCAGCGCATGGTCGACAGCGGTTACATTACGCAAGCACAGGCTATGGCGGCGTATGCGGCACCCCTTGGACTCATCAAGCAGCAACCGGCAGGCTTGCTCAGCTATCGCTACCCGTACTTTACGACGTATGCGATCGCGCAGCTCGAGCAGACCTTCGGCCGACGTGCGGTCGAGGAGAGCGGCTTGCAGGTGCAAACGACGCTCGATACGCGGATGCAGCGAATCGCGCAGGACGCGGTCGACTGGGGCATTCGCGCTGCGGAAGCCGAAGGAATCAACGCGCACGAAGGCGCGCTTGTTGCGATTCGCCCGTCTACCGGAGAGATTCTCGCAATGGTCGGCGGCACGCATTTTTCGATCGACAACCAATTCAACCGCGCATGGCAGGCGCGGCGTCAACCCGGCTCTTCGTTCAAAGCCTATCTGTATACGGCTGCGATCGACGAGGGCATCACCGCTTCGTCGACGATGGACGATACTCCGGTTTCCTATCCGATGGGCGATGGTACCATGTGGTCGCCGCACGACGACGACCTCGTCTACATGGGCAGGATCACGCTGCGCACGGCGCTCGCGCTGTCGCGCAACGTCGTCGCGGTAAAGCTCGCCAACAGGATCGGTATCGACCGCGTCATCGAGTACGCGCGACGCATGGGCGTTACGTCTCCCCTCGAAGCAGATCTCTCGCTTGCGCTGGGGACGTCGGGCGTGACGGTCCTCGATCAAGCGAGCGGCTACAGCACGCTTGCAGATCAAGGTATCCACAACGTGCCGACGCCGTTTCGCATCGTTCGTGATTCGCTGGGCAACATCGTGCTCGACGATCGCTTTCCGCAGTCGAGCGAAGCGGTCAGCGCCGGCACCGCCTACATCGTGACGTCGATGCTCGAAGACGTCATCAAGCATGGAACGGGTTATCCCAATGCGATCATCGGCAGACCCGCTGCGGGAAAGACGGGCACTGCGTCGTCTTTCCGCGATGCGTGGTTCGTCGGCTACACGCCAGATCTCGTCGCGGCGGTCTGGATCGGAAACGACGATTACTCGAAGATGGTGGAATCGTACGGTGGGAACATTCCTGCGCGGATTTGGGCTCGTTTCATGAAGCGCGCCCTCGCGAACACGCCGCCCCACCCGTTCCCATTCCCCGAAGACCAAGTCGTGCGCGTCGCGTCGTGCACCACCGGAACGTCCGACGTCTACCTGATCGGCACGCAGCCGACGTCCGATTGTTCGCGCGTCCTGCCGCCGCCGACCCCGACTCCGGTTATCGGCGCGACGCCGCCGCCCGTCCGAGCGACACCGATCGTCTCCCCGTCCGCTACCGCTCTGCCGTGAGCGCAACGCAGCCAGCACCCGAACGCCGCGTCTACTCCGTCAAGGAATTTACGACGGGTTTGTCCGGATGGTTTGCGCGCCAGAAGTTTTTCGCCAACATCGCGGTCGCGGGAGAAATCTCCGACCTTCACGCATTCGGGGGCAGCCACCTCGGCTTCAAACTCAAAGAGGAGCAGGCGATTCTCGAGTGCGTTGCGTGGTCGGACCGCCGCCGCGATTTCCCCGAACTGCGCAACGGTATAGCGGTGATCGCGACGGGGAGCATCGGTATCCGGCAAGACCGCAGTTGCTACCAACTCGTAGTAGAACGGATCGAGCCGACGGGCTTAGGCGCCCTCTTTCTGATGTACGAGCGTCTCAAGGAGAAATTCCGCAAGGAGGGGCTTTTCGATGCGCAGCGCAAGCGCACCGTCCCCGAGCTGCCACGCCGCGTCGCGCTTATATCGGCCCGCGGCAAGGCGATGGAGGATTTCATCGAGACGGTCAAGTGCCGGACGGCGTTCGTTGAGGTCGAGTTCATCGAGACCCAGGTGCAAGGACAGGGAGCGGAGATCGAGATCGCCGACGCACTGGACCGCGCCTCGCGTCTGAGCGTCGACGCGATCGTTCTTACGCGCGGCGGCGGATCGTACGAGGATCTCTTCCCGTTCAATCTCGAGCCGGTCGTTCGCGCGATCGCGCGCGCGCGCCATCCGGTGCTTACCGCAATCGGCCACTTGGGCGACCGTCATCTCGCCGACGACGTAGCCGACATGAGCTTTGGCACGCCGTCGCTCGCCGCCGAACACATCGTACGTGGTTGGACTTTCGCCATACGGCGGCTGCGCGATGCGGATGCAGGTCTGGCGCGCGCGGCGCGCAGTATCTTCGCACAGGCGGCACAACGCCTGCACGAAATCGCCGGCATGCGTCTGCACCACGGCGGTCTGGCGTTGCTTGCGAAGAAGCGGACGGCTTTGGCCGAGTGGGAGCGACGGCTGTGGCGCCGCGATCCGCAACGAACGTTCGTGGCGGAGCGCCGCGAGCGATTCATCACCCTTCGTGCTCGCATCGATACGAGCGCCGTGCGGTTCCTCAGCGACGCGACACGCCGGCTCGAACATGCGTTGGTGAAGCTGGATGCGCTCAGTCCGCTTGCGCCGCTCGCGCGCGGTTACGCCATCGTCACGAAGGACGGGTCGGCGGTGCGCGACGCAGCGACGCTTCGTCCCGGCGATCGCGTCAAAGCACGATTCGAACGCGGAGACGCGAGCGCATGCATCGAAACGGTATCGATCGAGACCGCATAAATGGCTGAGCAACCTTCGCAGACGTTCGAGCAGAAGCTCGCGCGCATCGAGCAGATCGTCAAGGATCTGGAGGGCGGAGATACCGATCTCGCCCGGGCGACGCAGCTCTTCAAAGAAGGGAAGACTCTGATCCGCGAATGCGACGCGCTGTTGAAGAACGCGGAGGCCACGATCAAGGAGGTCGACCGCGTGGTCGAGGCTCAGCAAACCACGGCTTCGAGTGCAGATCACGAGAACGAGATTCCGTTCTGATCATCACGAGCAAGATTCACTTGGCGCTTTCCTCGACGTCGCTCGGCGCTGAGGTCGGGATGGAAAAGTGGTGAGGCTTGATTCCGTCGTCGCCGAACGGGCGAGGGTGACGCGGGCGCAGGCGCGGGCGCTCATCATGGAGGGACGCGTGCGCGTCGACGGAGAGCCGGCGGCGAAAGCGGGGCAGAACGTTCGCCAGGGTGCGAACGTCGAAATCGAACGGCCGCGCCGATTCGTCAGCCGCGGCGGCGAGAAACTCGAAGCGGCGCTCGATGCGTTCGGCATCGACGTTCGCGGCGCCGACGCCCTCGACGTCGGCGCATCTACCGGTGGCTTCACCGACTGCCTGTTGCAGCGAGGGGCCGAGCACGTCACCGCGCTGGACGTCGGATACGGGCAGCTCGACTGGCGGTTGCGAAACGACCGGCGCGTCACCGTCATGGAGCGTACCAACTTTCGCGTTCTCCCCGCCGATGCGTTTACGGAAGGTTTCGATATCATAACGATCGATGTATCGTTCATCTCGCTGCGTCCGATGCTGGCTCGGGCCGTCGCATATCTGCGCGAACATGCCGCGATCGTCGCGCTCGTGAAACCGCAGTTCGAAGCGGGACGAGAGCTTGTCGGGAAAGGCGGCGTCGTGAGAGATCCGAGCGTCCATCGGGACGTCTTGCGCCAGGTCGTCGAGGCCGCGGGCGAGGTGGGACTCGCAGCCGTCGCTCTGGCGAGCTCGCCGCTGCGCGGACCATCCGGTAATCGCGAATTCCTGCTCGGGCTGCGGAAGGCCGGCAAATCAGTCGACGAAGAACGAATCGACGAAGTCATTGCCGAAGGACGAGCGTCGTGAGCAGCATCGCGATCCTCGTCGATTACGAGCGAGACCGCGCGCGTGCTCTGGGCGAGCGCGTTGCAAGCGCTTTTCGCGAACACGGATGCAGCGTCGCTCAGCTGCCTCAGGAACCGTGCAACGCCGATCTCATCGTCACCGTCGGAGGCGACGGCACGTTGCTGCACGCGGCGAGAGCCGCGGTAGAGTGCGATGCGCCGATCATCGGGATCAACACCGGCCGGCTCGGCTTTCTCACCGAGCTCGACGAAGGCGATCCGCGCATCGACCGGCTGCCGGAGCTCTTCGAGGGCGGACTGCTCATCGAAGAACGTCTCGCACTTCAAGTCGAGTTCGCGGGGCACCAACACTTCGCGCTCAACGACGTGATCGTCCGTAAGGGAGGCGTGCCGCGCATCGTGCCGTTCACGTTGCGTTTGAACGAGGAGGCGGCCGCGCAGGTTCCTGCCGACGGGATATGCATTGCAACGCCCACCGGTTCGACCGCGTATTTCCTCTCCGCGGGTGGCTCGATCATCTCCCCGAAGGTCGACGCCATCGGGATCGTGCCGCTGCTTCCGCATACGCTCTTTTCACGCCCGATCATCGCCCCGGCAAGCTCGCGCATCGAAGTTGGCTGCGACGTCGAACCGGCGCACGCCCAACTTGAGTGCGATGGTAGAGTCGTAGCGGAGATCGACGCGGGAGCGAGCGTCGTCATCCATCGTCACCCAAAGGCTGTACGATTCGCGCGTGTCGAGCCGTTGCGCTTCTTCGAACGTCTCGGTAAGAAGTTGCAGTGGGGTGTCTCGATAAAAGAACGGCCGCGGTAGAGGTTAGGCCGATGTTGACGCGGTTACAGGTAGAGAATTACGGGCTCATCGATACGATGTCGATCGAGTTTGCACCAGGCGCGACGATGTTTACCGGCGAGACCGGCTCAGGGAAAACGATGGTCCTGGGCGCCCTTGCCTTTGCGCTTGGAGCGCGCGCCGATGCCACCGCCGTGCGGCGCGGCGCCGAGAAAGCCGTCGTGGTCGTAGGATTCGAACCCGAAGATGCGTTGATGCAGCGGCTGCGCGACGACGGTCTAGAGTTGGACCCCGGAGAGGAGGCGACCATCGTGCGCGAGATGACGCAATCGGGGCGATCGGCGCTGCGGCTCTGCGGCCGTCCCGCAACCGCGGGCTACATTCGCGAAATCGCGCCGCAGATCGCAGAGCTGGTCGGCCAGCATGAAGCGCAGCGTCTGCTGTTACCCTCCTATCATTTGGAGCTGCTCGATCGTTTCGGCGGTACGCCGGTGCTTACCGCGCGTGAAGCAGTGGGTGTTGCGTACGACAGGCTCGCGCGGTCGCGCGAGGCGCTAGAGGCGCTACGCGCGCACGAACGCGATGCGGCACTGCGATTCGAAGATGCCCGGTATGCGGGCGAGGAGATTGCGGCGGCTGGACTCCAGATCGGTGAGGACGACCGGCTGAACGCGCGGCGCCGCTATCTCGACAACATCGAGCGCGTCGCTATCGCGTTGCGCAGCGCGAGTGAAGCGCTCGCAGGCGACGAGGCGAGTGCCGTCGGTGCGCTCGGCGTGGCCGGCGCCGCGCTCGGTGGCGTGAGCAGCGTGAGCGCCGATTTGGCCGAGATGGCCGAGGAGGCGACCGCGCTACAAAGCGAAGCCAACGATCTCGCCGCACGACTCGCGGGTGCGCTCGAAGCTGCGGAGTACGATCCGCTCGAACTGGAGCGCATCAACGAACGCCTCGACGCGCTGGATCGGT
>JAKAPO010000299.1 GCA_021807065.1 bacterium | reverse complement strand
GGGAGGGGAGGGGGTGAAGAGAGCGGGTGGGGGTGCGGGTACCATCGGGAATACGCCCTTGATCGAACTGCGCGAGCTCTCGCGTCGTGTGGGACGAAGGATTCTCGCAAAGGCCGAGTTCCTGAATCCCGGCGGCTCGGTAAAAGATCGAGCCGCGCGCGGCATCGTGGACGACGCGGAAGCAACCGGCGCGTTGAGCCCGGGCGGTACGATCGTCGAGGGTACCGCCGGCAATACCGGCATCGCGCTCGCGCTCGTCGCCAACGAACGAGGCTACAACAGCATCATCGTCGTTCCCAGCGATCAATCGCAAGAGAAGATCGATCTCTTGCGAGTCTATGGCGCGGACGTGCGCGTCGTACCTGCCGTGCCGTTTGCAAACCCCGAAAACTACTACCACGTTGCGCGGCGCATCGCCGAATCCACCGACGGAGGGTTTTGGGCCAATCAGTTCGAGAACGTTGCCAATCGACGCGCACACGAAACGTCGACCGGACCAGAGATCTGGGAGCAGTGTGGCGGCAATATCGATGCGTTCGTTTCCGCGGCCGGGACCGGTGGAACGATCGCCGGCGTCTCCAACGCGCTCAAAGCGCGCAATCCATCGGTCCACGTGGTACTCTGCGACCCGATGGGATCGGCGTTGTTCACCTACGTTACGAAGGGCATCTTGGAAACCGAAGGTGATTCCGACCTCGAGGGCATCGGCATCAAACGTCTCACCGCAAACTTTTCCGGCGCCGTCATCGATCGAGCGATTCGCGCGACCGATGCGCAGGCAATCGCGATGGTACACTGGCTGCTCGAGCACGAAGGGCTCTTTATCGGCGGATCGAGCGGGCTCAATGTATTCGGCGCCGCGCGGATCGCGAGAGAGCTGCCCGAGGGCGCAACGGTCGTCACCATTCTCTGCGACGGCGGTCAGCGTTACCTCTCGCGCATCTTCAGCAATGCGTGGATGAAGGAGAACGGGTTCGAGAGATCATTGTCGCTCGAATTCCTCTGAGTCGCCGAGGGAGCGCGAAGTCAGCGAAGGGCCGCCAGCGACTCCTTGAACGCCGACAAAAACTCGCGCGCGTCGGCATCATCGAGAATAAACGGCGGTTGAATGCGCAGGACGTTGCCGTAGCGTCCGCCCTTGCCGATCAGCACCTTGCGCTTGCGCATCTCCTCGAGCATCTTCGTCGCCAGATCTGGCGCGATAGTTTTGCTCTTGCGGTCGTGCACGAGCTCGACGCCGATCATGAGACCTTTTCCGCGCACGTCGCCGATCGCGTCGTATGTCGTCGCGAGGTCGCGCAGTCCGGCGATCAGCGCCTCACCTTGACGTTTGCAGTTTGCGATGAGGACGCGTCTCTCAATGACCTCCAACGTCACGCGTGCGGCTCGCGTCGCCAATGGATTGCCGCCGAACGTATTGATGTGCGGCCCTTTGAACGTATCGGCGAGTTCCGGACGCGTGATCGTTATGCCGATCGGAAATCCGCTCGCCAAACCCTTGGCCGAGGTGATGATGTCGGGAATGACGCCGTACGAGGAGACTATGCCGAACCAGCCGTCGCCCATCCGGCCCCATCCGGCCTGCACCTCGTCCGCGATGAGCAGCGTGCCGTACGGCGCGAGCGTTTCCTTGAGGACCTTGAAGTACTCCGGAGGCGGCGCGATGATGCCGCCGACGCCGGAGATGGTCTCCGCGATCATCGCCGCCGGAGCGCCGTCCGTCTGCGAGTCGACCACGCGTTTTGCATATTTCGCGCAGGCGATCTCGCACGACGGGTACGACATGCCGAGCGGGCAGCGATAACAGTACGGATTGGGCACGAATGCGACGTGCGGCATCTGCGTCGCGAAGTTGCGCCATTGGCTTTGGCCTGCAAGGGCAACCGTATACGCGGTGCGCCCGTGATAGGCATGATCGAGCGACAGCAAATCGACGGACTTCTTGGAGGTGCGCGCGATGAGCGTCGCCATCTCGTTCGCTTCCGATCCTGAGTTGGAGAAGAAGGATTTCGACATGCCCTCGGGCGCGATGCGCGCGATCGTCTCCGCGAGATCGAGCATCGGCTCGTTCAGGTACAGCGTCGAGACGTGCATGAGCTTCGACGCCTGATCTGCAACCGCACGCGCAACCTCGGTGTCGCCGTAGCCGAGCGTGTTGGTGCAGATGCCGGCGAACGCATCGAGATACTCGTTTCCTTCATCGTCGCGTACCCGCGAACCGTTGCCATCGACGAGCGTGAGCGGCTGCTCGTAGTAGGTCTGCTGCGCTGCAAACAAGTGGCGCTTCGCGCGTTCGGTATTGTTCTTTTGCATCATTTTCATGCGAAATTATGGTGCCTCCGGTGCGGGTGCGGTCCACGTGACGTCCGGGTGCGACGAGGCCGTCTCCGTGGCAGTGATCGCGTCATAGTGGTCTTGCGAAATGCGGGAGCGGTGTCCCTGCATGAGCAACGCGTATGCTATAAGCCCGCCGAGGAGACTGAAGATCCAGCCACCGCTCCATAGAACGTGCAGCCGGGGAACGAACGCTCCGATGAGGGTGAGCGCCCATCCCACGACGAGTGCCAGAATCGCGCGGGGATTGATACCGGCGGCGTATGCGTAGATACCCCGCGGCGTGTAGAGTTGTGCGAGGTCGAGCCGCCGCTTTCGCACAAGCCAGTAGTCGGCAATAGCGATCCCATCGAAGGCGCCGAGCATAGCCCCGTAGGTTCCCAGCCACGTGAAGATATATGCCGAGAACGTCGACAGTAGATACCATGGCTGCATCGCGAGCGAGAGCAACCCGGTAAGCACCGCGCCTATGGCAAACGTGATGCGCTTGGGCCAAACGTTTTCGAACGCGCGTGCGGGTGCCATGACGTTCGCGCCGACGTTGATCGTAGATCGG
>JAKAPO010000298.1 GCA_021807065.1 bacterium | reverse complement strand
TATAGTGACGTGTCTCCGGCGGCATGGTGCACCGTGGCGACGGCGATATCGAGCCGCGTGATCGCCCGCAGCACACCTTCGCGTGCCGCCGCATCTTGCGCGAGGGCGTCCAACGTTTCGAGCGTAATGCCCTTGCCGCTTCGCTCGCGAAGCATCGTGATTCGCAGCGTCTGCCTTGCCGCCATCTCTTCCGCCCGCGCGCTACGAAGATCGACGGCCGCAGCCTCGTATTCTCGCCACGCATTCGCGACATCACGCTGCGCCGACAGGCGCGCCTGATCCAGCATCACTTTGGCTGAGGCAAGGCTCGCCCGAGCGACATGAAACGCCGCCGCACGGCTTCCGCTGTCGATGATCGGAAGCGACACCGAGACGCCGACTTGATATCCATGATTCCCCAAGTACGGACGCGAGTTACCGTTGTACGTCTGCGCCGAGGCGGCGATCGTGGGAAGGTATGCCGCGCGCGCGGCGTCGACGTGTGCGCGAGCGGCATCGACTCTGCTCTGCGCCGCTGTGATATCGGGTCGCGATGAAGCCGCACGCGCGAGGAAGGCCGCCTCGGCGCCGTTCATCGGCAGCACCCGCAACGGTTCGGCAAGCGAAACCGAAGATCGCAGATCGAGCGCGAGCACGACCTTGAGATCGTTCATCGTCTCGTCGCGCTGCGCTGCGGCGTCCTGCTCCGATTGCACCGCTTGCTCGAACGCAGCCTGCGACTCGGCAAAGGCGTAGCGCGGAAGCGCACCGCCTTTGACCATGATGCCGACGTCGTGGAGATGCCGTCGCTCGTACGAGACCGTGGTTACGCGCGCTTCGTAGATCGCTCGCGCGAGGAGCGCGTTCTCGTACGCCTGCACCGCCGCAAGCATCGCGTCGCTCATCGCCTGGCCGGCATCGCTCTCCGCGGCGAGAGCCGTCCGCTCGGCTCCGCGCGCCGACGCGAATGCGCTGGGCTCGAAGAGCGGAACCGTGACGTTTGCGCTGACGTAGTTCTGTTGCGCGACCGGCATCCCGAGCTGCGTGATCCCGCCGTTCATCGTAGTCGCGCTCAAGCCCATCTGTGGCAGGAGGGTGGAGCGCACCGCTGCGGCCTGCGCCGATGAGACTTCCGCGGCGTCACGCGCCGCTTGCACTTGGAAACCGGCCTCTTCCGCGCGAGTCACCGCCTGCGCGAGCGTAAGCGGGCCATTCCAAGTCCGAACGCCGGCGGCGAGGGCGATGCCGGGGAGCAACGAGATTGCCGCTGCGGCGAGGCTCCTACGCATCGATCGGCTCCCTGGTAACCTTCCGTCCGCGCCCGGCAATGCGCTGCCACCATTGCGGCAGATCGTCGAGGACATCGTGCAGCACCGGCACGACGAAGAGCGTGAGTACCGTCGAGATCGAGAGCCCACCGATGACGACCGTCGCCAGCGGCGAGTATGCGTCGATGCCCGTCTTCGGGAAGAACGCTACCGGGATCAATACGATCAAACTCACGATCGTCGTCATGAGGATCGGCGCGAGACGAATCGGGCCGGCATACAGGATCGCGTCTCGCCGCGACATCCCTTCCTTGCGCTTGCGTACGATGAGATCGAGCAAGAGGATGGCGTTGCTCACCGCCATGCCGTTGGCTGCCACAATGCCGAGTATCGAGACCGTCGAGAGCGCTTGGTGCGCAAGCACGAGCGCGCCGAAGACACCGAGAAGTTGCAGCGGGATCGCCAAGAGCATCACGAGCGGCTGGATCACCGAGCGGAACTGTGCCGCAAGAAGCAAGAAGATGAACACGATCGCTACTTCCATCGCACCGATCAACCGAGAGAAGCTCTGCATCATCTCGGTCATGTCCCCGCGCATCTCCATCCCGTAGCCTTGCGGAAACGAGACTGCTGCCATGCCTCGCATGAGGATAGCCGTGTCGAGCGCCATCTCTCCGGGGCCGCCGCGTCGGTAGAAACCGAGAACCGAGACGCTGTTTCGCAGCCGGTCGTGCTCGATCAGCGACGGCCCGACGCTGCGCTCGACGCGAGCGAGCGCGTCCAGCGGAACAACCTGTCCATTCGCGCCGACGACCTGAACGTCGCCGATATCGCCCGTGGTGTGGCGCTCGCTTCCCTGGTACCGAACCAGGATCGTATCGTGACGGAGGTTCGCTGGATTGAAGTACTCCGCGCTCAAACCGCCGTGCAACGCGTAGTACGCCTGCTGTTGTACCTCGGCGGGCGTGAGTCCGATCTCCGACGCCCGCGTGCGGTCGACGATGACATCCTCTTCCGGTTGCGTGTACGACGAGCTCGTCGACACTTCGTAGAGACCGGGTATTGTGCGCGCCTGGCGCGCCACGACGCTGGCGAGGTGGTACAACTCCTTGCGCTGCGGTCCGTAGACGAGCATCTCGATCGGCGCGTTGTTGCTCGCCATAACGTCGGAGCCCATCTCTTTGAATGCCAAGCGGCGAATGCCGGGTATCGTTCGCGTCGCCTGCGCATAGATGCCGTCCATGATCTGCCAAATAGTGCGCTTGCGCTCTTCCTTCGGCTTGAACGTGATCATGTACGAGGCTTCGTTGACCGTGTTCATCGGCTGGCCCGTGAAATAGTCGGTGCCGTTGTCCTCACCGATCTCGGCCGAGACTCGCTCGACGTCTCGGTTATGCAGCAGCAACGCCTCGACCCGACGGCTCGCCGCGTTCGTCGCGGCGAACGATACGCCGGGGTCCATCTCGAGAATGCCGTAGCCTTGCCCGGTATCGGCGAGCGGCATCATCTCCTGTCCGATGAACGGAAACAGCCCTATGCCGACGTACGTCAAGAGCGCGGCGCTCGCGAGCACGATGCCGCGGTGATCGAGGCTCCAGGCCAGCCCGCGACGATAGGCGGCATCGAGCGCACGCAGTCCGCTGCGTGC
>JAKAPO010000031.1 GCA_021807065.1 bacterium | reverse complement strand
CGATCTTGTCGGAATCTGGCCGAGATCGATCGAAGCGATTTGCGATCCGGCAACCGGCATGCCGTCCAAAAGCACGAGCACCTCCGCGCTCGACGAACCGCGGATGCTGATGCTCGAAAGCGAACCGAAGCCGCCATAGCGTTCGATCTCGACTCCCGGAACGGAAGCGAGCGCGTCTGCGACGGTGAGATAACCGTTGCGGACGATGTCGTCCTTTGTGACGACGTAGGTCGTGCGCGCCGTTCGCGCGAGCGATTCTTGCGATCGATCGCTCGTGATGACATGCGCGATCGGGTGCAGCGTAGGAGTAGGCGAGGGTACGGGTGCGGCAGCGACCAGTGCCGCGAGTGCTGATGCAGCAAGCATGGCATTCCCTTCCTTGACGCGAGGCGGTTGATGCTAGAGACTTGCAGCGTATCCTGACTCGCGGACATCCCGCATACAGTGGCGCGACCGTGCCGGCCTCTCACCGGCTTCCCGCGCAAGCCCTATAGTATTAAACTTAGCGATGAAGGCCCGTTTCCCTCCAACGAGAAGCCGCTCGCGTGCGCTTCACGCTGGTCCTCCTGTTCGCGCTCGTCGCCTGCACCGCCACGCCGCTGCATCATACCGTCGAACCACCGCAGCGACGCATCGTGGCCCTGATGCCATCATTTGTCGAAGATCTCGTCGCGGTCGGCGCGCTGCACCAGATCGTCGGTATCTCGACGGGGAACGAAAGCATCGCGGCCGTACGCCGCGTTCCAATCGTCGCCGATTACGCGAGCGTAGACGTCGAGCGCGTCGTTGCCTTGAAACCCGACGTCGTCGTCGCCATCCCCGCGCAGATGCGGTTCCTTCAGCCGCTTCGCAGGCTGCAGATAGACGTGCAGCTTCTTCCCGACGAGACATACGGGGACATCTTCACCGATCTCCGCCGCCTCGGCGAGATCAGCGGTCACGAGCGACGGGCCGCGCTCGAGATAGCACGGTTGGATCGAACGACAGTCGCTCTCCGCTCGCACGAGCGGCATTTCTCGCGCCCGCCTTCCATCTTCGTCGTGCTCGGAATCCAACCCATTTGGACGGCCGCATCGCAGTCCTATATCGGTAGCCTCATCGCGCTTGCCGGCGGACGCGACGCTGCCGGGCATCTCGCGAGCGCTTACAGTGAGTACAGCGCCGAAGCCTTGTTGCGAGCGCAGCCCGACGCGATCGTGACCGATCCCTCAGTGCGTATCGCGTCCGTTTTCCACCGTGAACCGTGGCGAAGCTTGCGCGCCGTTCGGATGCATCACGTCTATGTGATTCCAGACGCGTCTTCACTCGAGCGGCCGGGTCCGAGTTACGTCAAAGGGCTCGCGTGGCTGATCGCCGTGTTGCGACGCCAGCCCTAGTCGAACAACGCTTCCAATTCGTCGAGATGAGTGATGCGCGTCGCATTCGGTAACGACGTGAGTATCGTGGCGCCGTAGTGCGCCGACGATGCGCGGCCGTCGAGCAACGCCACGACGCCGCGGTCGGTAGTGCTGCGAATGAGTCTGCCGAATCCCTGTTTGAGACGAACCGCCGCGGTCGGGATCATGTAATGGTCGAAACCATCGAGTCCGCGTGATGCGAGCGATTTCATCCTGGCCATGACCAGCGGATCGCCGGGTGAAGGAAACGGCAGACGGTCGATGATGACGCACGAGAGCTGTTCCCCCGCGACGTCGATGCCCTCCCAGAACGTTCCGGTGGCAAAGAGCACGGCCCCCGGCGTGCCGCGGAACCACTCGAGCAATCGCGCTCGCGAGTATTCGCCTTGCATGCGCAAGGGAAACGCAAGTCGTTCGCGTAGCAGCGCATGCACCTCTCGCAGCCTCGCATACGACGTGAACAGGACAAAGGCGCGGCCATGCGTTCGTTCCAGGCACTCCTCGATCAGTGGCGCGGCCCGGCGGGCAAAATCGCTCGACTTGGGATTGATCTCCGGTGGGGCGATGAAAAATCGCGCTTGGCGCGCGTAATCGAACGGCGACGGCGCGACGAGTTCCTGCGCCCCATCGAGTCCCAGCGTCCGTTTCACGTAGTCGAACGAATCGCCGACGCAGAGCGTTGCGCTCGCCAAGACGACGCTTGGGGTGCGCGCGAAGAGCGCCGTTCGCAGAAAGTCGGCGACGTCGTGTGGCGCGCTCTTCACTTCGTAAGCGCCATCCTCGGAGCGTTCGATCCAGGCGATCGCCTCGTCACCGGGAGCCTGAGCACGATCGAGGGTGGCGATGTGCGCGAGCACCATGCGCATCGCGAGATCGCGCCGCCGCTCCGATTCGGCATCGTTCTCGGGCACGCGCGCGAGCCCGTCGTGCCAGTTTGCGTGCAGCCAGTTTTCCACGTGGTAGAAGCCGCCGCGTAATGCGTCGAGCGCGATGGTCGCCTCCTCGTTCGCGGCCAGCGGATAACGGTCGCCGGGAACGCGGGAGAGAGCATACTCCACGTCGCGCATCGCTTCGTCGATCTGCGTCCCCAGCGGCACAGGCAACCGGTAGACGCGATGCAGCTTGCGCATCATACGATTGACCGTGTGGCGCGAGACGGTTCCGGTCAGCGCATCGGTCGCCCAACGCTCGCATTGATGCGCCTCGTCGAGCACGACGACGTCATACGGTGGCAGCAGGCCGCCGCCCATAGCGAGATCGAGGAAAAATAGGGCATGGTTGACGACCACGAGATCAGCGTAGCGCGCCTCGTCGCGCTTCTTGAAGAACCAGCAGTCACGAAAATGTGGACAGAATTCACCGGTGCAATCGTCTGCGTCTGCGTCGAGCTGCTCCCATTCCTGTGCGCTCGGCACGAACGCAAGCTCGGCGCGGTCACCGCTTCGCGTTTGCTCCGCCCACTGCCAGACGTCTTGCATCGATCGCGAGGAAGGCACCAGACGCTCCGAGCGCATGCGCCCATACTTCTCCTTGCAGAGGTAGTGATTGCGTCCTTTGAGCAGCGTTACCCGAACCGGCGACTGGAGCGCCCGCACGACCAATGGGATGTCTTTTTGGACGAGTTGCTCTTGCAGCGCGATCGTGCCAGTCGACAGCACGACTTTCTTGCCGCTGCGGATCGCCGGAACGAGATACGCCAGAGATTTGCCGACGCCGGTGCCGGCTTCGACGATCGTGTGCATCCCCTCGAGAATGCCGCGCTCGACAAGGCTGGCCATCTGCACCTGCCCGTCGCGCACTTCGAACTTCGGGAAGGCCCGCGAAAACGGGCCGCCTTCGCCGAAAACCTGCTCGATGGTCTGCGTCACGAGCCGGTTCTGGTTACGCCTTCAGGTGGTTCCTGGTATTCGGTATCGAGCACGCTTCCGCTCCCGGCATCGTAGACGTGCGGGCGAACGCGCTTGGGCGGAAAGTAGATGGCAAACGTCAAGATGAAACCCGCAATCAGACCGGAGACGTGGGCGGCTTTCGAGATATCGGGGCTCACAAAGGTGAAAACCAAATTGAGGATGAGAATCGGCAACATCGCCTTCACGAGATCCAACCCGCGTTTCCCGAATTTGAACCCGATCGCAAAAAGCGCGCCGAAGATGCCGAAGATGGCTCCGCTTGCGCCCAACGTCGGCACGTCCGGCTGGCTGAAATAGACCACGCCGAATCCCGACGCGAGCAGGGACACCGCATAGACGAGCAGCATCCTCGGCGAACCCAGCACCGGCTCCACGAAACGGCCGAGAACGTAGAGCGAGTACATGTTCAGCGCGATGTGGAGCAGGTTTGCGTGCAGGAAGGCGCTCGTGATGATGCGCCAGTATTCGTGATAACCGGTTACGAGGACCGGCACGAGCGCGCCGTCGGCAACGATTTGATCGTTCGTCACGTTGCCGGAGAAGATTCCCGGCCCCATCGTCGCTGCTTCCCAGAGAAAAACGATGACGTTGACGACGACGAGGAATCGGGTGATCACCGGATTACGGCCGCCTGCCGCGTGACGAGAACCATTCGCGCGAGTTCGAGTGAGACGGCAACGCGTTTGTTGCCGATTTCGATCGTGACCGGCCCGCCAAGCGGAGCCTTTTCGATCACGCGCACGTGTGCGCCGGGCTGCATTCCAAGTTCACCTAAGTAGCGCAGCATCTCAGGCAGTGCTTCGGTGACGCCGCAGACCGTGGCATCGTCTCCGGGCTCGACTTGCGCCAGCGGTTCGCCCAGCGGTTCCGGGCGGCTCAGATCGCGTGGCGGAATCGGATGCCCGTGCGGACAAGTCTTCGGATCGCCGAGTGTCTTAATAAGCGCCTCTTCCAAGCGATCCGTGATCGCATGCTCGAGAATGCACGCCTCGGCATGGACGTCGTCCCAAGACATGCCGAGCATGTCCGTGAGCATGCGCTCCGCGAGCCGATTGCGTCGCACGACCCGCACTGCTTCCTGCAAACCTTTGCGTGTCAGCGCGATATCGCCGCGTGCTTCGTGTTCGACGTAACCGTCCGCGACGAGCTTCTTCAGCATCCCCGAGACCGAAGCCGGCGAGACCCCGAGTTCCGTAGCGAGGACCGAGGTCGTGGCCCCTGGCCCCTCGCGCGCGAGGCGGTAGATCGCTTTCATATACATTTCGAACGACTCGGCGAAGTGGGAATGGGAATGAGCTGGCATTGGCACTATACCGTAACCTCGATAGCCTGTTTCAGTTGCGCTCGCATCGCTTCCTTGAGTTGTTCACCGGCAAAACTAGCTTCGATCGCGTTGGCAACCATCGCGTGCAAGGCTTCGCGGCCCGCAACCTCGACGACGTAGCGATACTCCGCATCGAGCGAGGTGCCAAAAAGCGCCGGATCGTCGGCGTCGATCGTGACAGGAATCCCCGCGCCGTGCAACGCGATTAGGGGATGGGCGCGTTCGCGCGAGGCTGCGCCGGTGAGAAAGTTCGACGTCGGGCAAATTTCCAGCGGAATGCGACGTTCGGTCAGCAAGGTCACTACAGTAGGGTCTTCCACCGCTCGAATACCGTGCCCGATGCGCTCCGCGCCGAGCAGCTCCACAGCCGCGCGCACGCTCCACGCGCCGGCTGCCTCGCCCGCGTGTGCGACGGTGTGCAATCCACGCTCGCGCGCGTGCTCGAAGACCTCGGCGAAGCGTTCCGCGGGAAACCGCGCCTCATCTCCTCCAAGCCCGATGCCGACGACGCCGCAATCGTGAAGCGCCGCAGCGAGATCCGTCGTGCGCATCGCGCTCTCGGCACCGAGATTGCGCGTAACGTCGAGGATTAGCGCAAACGTCGCGCCTTGCGCCGCCTGCAACTCCCGCGCTACAGCTTCGATGACCTCGCGCACGTCGAGTTCGGGATGAAAATACTGCCAGACCGAAGGCGAGACGAAGAGTTCGCCGTAGACGACGCCGCGCGTCGCGGCATCCTCTACGAACTCGCGCGCCAGCCGCGCATAGTCTTCGGGTTCGCGCAGCGTCCGGCAAACATCCATGAAGAGACGCAGGAAGCCGGGAAAGTCGGCAACCGCATAGGGCGGATCGCCGACGGCGACGCCATCGCGCTCCGCCAGCGCGACGAATGTCTGCGGTCGCAGCGTCCCTTCGAGGTGACAATGCAAGTGGATCTTGGGAATCCCAACCGGAATCTCCACGCTGCCTCGCTTCGGCACACCCCGTCCGCAACCCGAGCGCAACCCTTCCAGTGGGTCTAAGGTCCTTGTCGGAGGAGCGGCGCCCGAAGGCGTCGCACCCTCAGCGACGCGGGGTGGAGCAGTCCGGTAGCTCGTTGGGCTCATAACCCAAAGGTCGAAGGTTCAAATCCTTCCCCCGCAACCAAATTTCAGAAGGCCCCTCGTCCAAACCGTTCGCGAGGGGCTTTCTGCTTGAAACCTCAGCCGCAGGCCGTCACGGGCGATGACCGCCCTCACCGTGGGACCCGCCATCTCGTCGACGCGGCGTCGCAAGCCTGCCGCGCTTCCCTCGCGCAAACACCATCAGCGCCGAGTGGCGCCGATGCAGACGGCTGGACTCCTCGATATAGCCGCGCGTTCCTCGGAAGACGGCGTACGGTTCTCAGGAATCTCTACTTCGCCGTGAACGCGGTGCACCAGCCGTTCGGGCTAATTGCGCCTTCGACGATCTTGCAGGTCCCCATAGCGCTCGGCGTCTTTCCGGCTTGGAAGAAGCGGCACCCCGAGCACTTCTGGCTCCCCTTGGGGTGTGACTGATACTTGACCGAGGCCTTCGAACTCTTTGCCTCGGCGATGCTCGTCGTCGAGGCGAGAAGACCGGCGAGCGCCGGTAAGACGAGAAGCCCGCCGAGTGCCTCACGGCGGCTGAGCAACCGTTTCGAATCTGACATTCGCAAGAAACTCCCTTCGCTTTGGTGACGGCGTGTGTAAAGATACCGCCTAGCATATTATACCCGGCGGCAGAGGAACCTAGCGAAAGGTGGGGCGAATCTACGTTCATCAGACTGGATGCGCATCTTTGCACGTCGCGTCTTGCCGTATATCGCGGCGCTTGTGGCCGTGGTGACTTCGCCGTGTCTGGCGCACCCAGATCGCGCGATCTCCTTCGCCGCCACCAGCGTCGCCGGAACGCAAATCAAATACCTCCTCGTGCGTCTCGATCGCGTTCGCATCGAGACGGTGCTGGGGCAGGACCGCGTAGACCGGACGGAATCGCTTGCAGGAATGGCGCGCCGGCATCACGCGCTTGCCGCCATCGACGGCGGCTATTTTGAATCGTATTTCCCCGGCCCGATCAAGGATCTGATCGAATCGACAGTCGTGAACGGAACGCTCGTGTTCAAGGGTGACGTCGGCAGCACGCTCTTCTTCGATGCTGAAAACCACGCGCGCATCGAAGATATCCCGCTGCGTATCGAGGGCTCACTCGATGGCAGTTTCCACTACCCCGATGGCTGGTACGCGGATTGGCTCAACCGCCTGCCGGAAGGACGAGCGCCGAACGTCACAATCTTCACGCCGGAATGGGGCCGCGCCACCGGTTTGAAAGGTTTGCAGGCGCAAGTTACCAACGGGGTCATCACCCGCGTCTCACGGCGCTCCTTGCCAATTCCCCTTGACGGCTACGTCGTCTATATGCCGCACGCGCCGGTTATGGCGTTGCAGTTTCGTGTCGGCCGCCAGATCGCATACCGAATCGTTCGTGCCAACGGCATGGGACTCGGCTTCTTCGCCGATGCCCGCGAAGCGATCGGCGGAGGGCCGACGCTTATCACGAACGGCCGCATCACGCTCAATCCACGTGCGGAAGGCTTTCACGACGCTGCACTCTTTAAAATCGTCCGCCGCAGCGTCATCGGCATCACGCGCGACGGACGCAGGCTCATCCTCGCGACCGCAGTCGGTACGCTTCACCAGATGGCGCGTGCGATGCGCGCGATCGGCGCGTACCAAGCCATGAACCTCGACGGCGGTGAATCGAGCGGCCTGTGGGCATGGGGTCACTACCTCACGAAACCGGCTCGTCTCCTGAACAATGCGCTGCTGATTCTGCCGCTTCATCGGCCGCAACCGCGGCTCGTCATCGCATCGGACAGAAAGCACGCATCGCCGCGATGACCTTCGGATCGAATGACCGCCGGGACGTCGTAGAGACGAGGCCGTATGCTCGATATCTTCCGTGGGAGACGATATGCGGGCAACGGGAACGCCACCATCGCGATCGATTCCGGCGTGTTGATGCGCCCGTCGCGCACGATAATGCCAGGAGGGAGCGGGCGCGCACTCCCTCCTGCGGCTCCAAGCCGCCTTTACTTTAGCGAGAGCCGCTCTGTGCGAGCGTGGTTACCTGTAGCTGATTCGAGCTCTGCAGCGCGATCATGATTTGGCTACCGGCGTGCAGCCGGAGCCGCGAAATGACCGCGCGCGCCAGCGCGAGCGTGTGTTTGCCCGTACGGTTCGTGAAGCTGATGGTGTTCTTCGCAAGGTTGACGCTGCGGACTACCGCACGCCCGAGGATGCTACGCACAAACGTCATGTTCGTGAGGACGATTCCCGCCGACGAGCGGGATACCGCGACCTGCGTTCCTACCTGCAATCCGAGCGAGGCAACGACGCTCGCCGGCACGTTGAGCGTGAGCGTCCGTCCGTTCTGTCCGGCGACGTTCAGCGTCAGCGTCCCGTTGCCGATCGCCTGCACGGTTGCGCCGTCTCGAATTGCGGCATTGAGTGCGGCATTGGCAGCCGCGTTATTCCGATTCAGCGAGGCGTTCGCGCCGAAGTCTTGGTTTGCGTTGACGTTCGCGTTGCCCAGCGGGCCGTTGATCCCCGCGCCGATGCCCATTGACCCGTTGGTCGAGATCGAGGCGCCAGGCATTCCGATCGATGCCGACGTTCCGCTCCCGATACCCCCACCGGCATGGACGGCAATCTGCGCTCCCGCCAGCGCGGTCGCCCCGGCGAAGAGGGCCGCGCAAAGCAGCGTTGATATCCGAGTCGTGTTCATGAGAGCCTCCCTAGAGGTTGATGGAGCTCTCTTACCCGCGTTGCGCGAGGGTCACGCTCACTTACCCCACAAGACCCAAAGCTTTGCCGACGGAAGCAAAGGCAGCGAGCGCGCGGTCCATCTCCTCGCGAGTAAGCTTCGCGTTCATCTGCACGCGGACGCGCGCCGTTCCCTCGGGAACGACCGGATAGCCGAAGCCCGTTACGAAGACGCCGCGCTCCAAAAGTTTCTCGCTCATCTTGATTGCAAACGCCGTCTCGCCCACGATAATGGGAACGATCGCGCTCTCGCCTTCGAGCGGCTTGTATCCTAAGCGCTTCAAACCTGCGCGAAAATAGGCGACGTTGTCGTGCAACCGGCGCACGAGTTCGGGATGCGCTTCGAGATACTCGACCGCCGCGAGCGCGCTGCATGCGACCGTCGCAGGAAGCGCATTCGAGAAGAGTTGCGGGCGCGAACGCTGGATCAACGTATCGATAAGCGCCAGGCTTCCGGCCGTGAAACCCCCGGCAGCGCCCCCGAGTGCTTTGCCGAGCGTACCGGTGATGACGTCGACCTGACCGGTAAGGCCGTAATGCTCGACCGTGCCTCGACCCGTCCTCCCCATCACGCCGGTCCCGTGCGAGTCATCGACGACGACGATCGCGCCGTGCTTCTTCGCAAGCGCGACGATGTCGGGAAGCTTCGCGAGATCACCCTCCATCGAGAAGACACCGTCGGTTGCGATCACGATCGGAAACGCGCCGGCGACACTTGCGAGTTTCTCGTCGAGGTCGCGCATGTCGCTGTGACGGAAGCGCTCGCGGCGCGCCTTGGACGCAAGCCGGACACCGTCGATGATGGAGGCGTGGTTCAGCTCGTCTGAGACGATCGCCGAACCCTCGTCGCAAATTGTCGGGAAGAGTCCCGTATTTGCGTTCCAGCACGAGACGTACGTCAGCGATGCCTCCGTCCCGAGGAATGCCGCAATACGATTCTCGAGCGTACGATGGATGTCGAACGTGCCGCAGATGAAGCGGACCGAAGCGGTGCCGGCGCCGTACCGATCGAGACCACGCTTTCCCGCCTCGATAACCTCCGGCTCATCGGCGAGCCCTAGATAGTTATTGGAGGAAAGTACGATGACGTCGCCAGCCTCCTCCATGTGGACTTCCGGCGCCATCGGCGTCGTGATGTGGCGTAAGCGCTTGTAGGTTCCCGCCGCTTTGAGCGCTTCGAGATCACCGTGGAGTTTGGCTTCGAATCGAGCATTCATCCGGTCATACCTCTAGGTTAGGGAGCTTAAATCAAAAACGATTTTTGCGGCCTCGCCGCTGTGCAAGAGCGCGAAGGCGCGCTCGTATTCGGCGACCGGCAGCACGTGCGTGATGATTGGGCGCAGATCGACGCGACCGCTCTTGACCAACGCCTGCGTTTGATACCACGTTTCGAACATCAATCGGCCGTTGACGCCAAGCACGGTGAGTCCCTTGAAGATGATACGCTCGGCAAGATTGAGGTTGACGCTGTCGCCGGGGATACCGAGCAATGCCGCGGTGCCGCCGTTGCGCACCATCTGCAAGCCCTCGTCGATCGCTGCGGCGCTACCCGACATCTCGAGTAAGACGTCGACACCATCGCCGTTCGTGAGCGCGCGCACTTCTTCTACGAGACCCGGCTGAGATGCAAGGAACGTGCGATCCGCGCCCAAGCGCTGCGCTAACTCGAGCTTCGCAGGATTGACGTCCAGTGCAAAAACCAGCGCCGCACCCGCGGCGCGTGCGACCGGTATCGCCATGAGGCCGATCGAGCCGACGCCCGTGATGACGACGCTTCGCGTGCTCACGCCCGCTGCCATGACCGTATGGACCGCGTTGCCCAGCGGGTCGAAGACGGCGGCGAACTCGTCCGGAATTGCCGAATCGAGCGGCCATACGTTGTACTCCGGCATCGCGATATATTCGGCGAACGCACCATCACGATCGATGCCGATGATCTTCAGGCGTTCGCAGATGTGCGCCTGGCCAGTACGGCACAAGAGACACGTGAGATCGGGAATGTGACCTTCCGCGCTGACGCGGTCGCCGACGCGGACGGCGCGTACCGCTTCACCGATCTTTTCGACGTGACCCATGAACTCATGACCGACGACGAGCGGCGGATGCACGCGTGCCTGCGCCCAGTGATCCCACGAGTAGATGTGATAATCGGTACCGCAAATGCCGGCCTTCTCCACTCGAATGAGCACGTCGGTTGGCCCAATCGCCGGAACCGGAAGGTCTCGCATAGCCAAACCCGGCTCGGAACGCACCTTGCACAGCGCCCGCATTGCGCGCGCCATTCAACGAAAGACCCCGGGTTCTTGCCCCGGGCCGCTGACGGGAATTTCGCCGCAGGTGGACGTAGCCGCGCCTATGCGTTTACGGATCTCCCTTTCCCTCGTCTTGAGCATCACGCTCACGTCGTGCGCGCCGCAACGCCATGTCGTTTCCGTCCTGTACGCCGGGTCGCTCATCACGCCGATCGAAGGACCGATCGCGAGCGCGCTTGCCCACCGCGGAATCACCGTTCAAGGCGAAGCTCGCGGCAGCAACGAGATTGCACGCCTGGTCGTTGCCGGTCTGCGCAAGCCCGATGTCATCGTCCTCGTCAACCCGTCGGTCGAAGCAAACCTCGAGAATCGCAATCTCATTGCAGAGTCGTGGACGTTGGGAACGACCGAACTCGGCATCACGTGGTCGGGGAAATCGCGATTCGAGCGTCTCCCCGTCTTGTCGTCGCGAGTCTGTCGGAATGCTCTCGCATCGGGGATCGCCGCCTCTTGCTTCGTGCGCCTCCTCGCGACACCGGGACTGCGCATCGCGCGCACCGATCCGCGGCTGGATCCCAAAGGAGAGTACACGGTGGAATCCGTACGCATGCTCTTGGGCGAGACGGCCGAACGTCGCGTGCTCGGCTCAGACGAGAATCCGCAGCAAACATATCCCGAAGAGGATCTGCTGGTGCGACTACAGACCGGCGAGGCAGACGTGGGTTTCGTCTACAAGACCGAAGCGCTGGCTCGCCATCTCGACTTCTTGCCGCTGCCTGGCAGAGCGTCCCTTTCCGGAAGCATCCTGTACACGATCGCAATCATGAGAGGTGCCGCTCATCCCGCTGCAGCGAAAGCCTTCGTCGACTTTCTGCTGCATGGCGCCGGCAAGACGATACTCGAGCGCGCCGGCCTATCTTCTCCCAGCGGTGCCGTCTAAACGATGGCGATTAGCCGTAGCGGCCGGTGATGTAATCCTCGGTGCGTTTGTCTTTCGGTTGCGTGAAGATCGACGCCGTCGTGCCGTGCTCGAGAATCTCGCCTTCCAAAAAGAAGGCCGTGTCGTCACTGACCCGCGCCGCCTGCTGCATCGAATGCGTCACGATGACCACGCTGTAATCCGTCTTCAGCTCGGCGACCAAGTCTTCGATCTTGCCGGTCGATCCCGGATCCAGTGCGGTCGTGGGTTCGTCCATCAGCAGCACCTCCGGGTCGACCGCGAGCGAACGGGCGATGCAGAGCCGTTGTTGCTGCCCGCCGGAGAGCGCAAGCGCGGAGCGGTCGAGGCGGTCTTTGACCTCGCTCCATAATGCCGCACGACGAAGGCTGCGCTCGCAGAGTTCTTGCAGCTTCCTACGATCGCGCATTCCGTGCACGCGCGGGCCATAAACGACGTTTTCGAAGATGGATTTGGGGAAAGGATTGGGGCGCTGGAACACCATGCCGATACGATAACGGATCTCCACCGGATCGACGCCGGCAGCGTAGATGTCCTCACCGTCCAATAACACTCGCCCGCGTACGCGAACGCCCGGCGTGAGATCGTGCAGGCGATTGAGCGCGCGCACGAACGTCGACTTTCCGCATCCCGACGGCCCGATCAACGCGGTTACGCGCTTCTCCGGCACGATCAGCGAAGCGTCCTTGATTGCGCGAAACGTGCCGTAATAGACGTCGAGGTGATTCACCTCTAACTTCGGCGTTGCTTCGATTTCGAGATCCCTCCGGTCTCTGAACGCGTCGGTAGCAATCGCACCGACGGTTCCTCTCTCGGCCGCGATCATCGCATCCAGGATACCCGCGCGCTACTCAAGGAAAGGTTAAGGAGTTCTTATCTCCTCATTAAGGGGCACGCGCGTGCATGATCGGCAGCCGGATCGTAATCGCCGTTCCGCTAGCCAACGCCGATTCCGCGGAGATGAAGCCTTCGTGCGCGTCGACGATACCCTTGACGATCGCTAAACCGAGGCCCGCACCGCCGCTCTCTCGCGCGCGGGAGCGGTCGGCAACGTAGAAGCGCTCGAAGATGTGCGGCAGATCGCGATAGGGGATGCCTTCGCCGGTATCGCGCACGCGCAGAATCGCTTCGTTCCCTTGCGCGTCGACCTCAACGATTACCGAACCGCCCTTGCTCGTATGGCGCAGGGCGTTGTCGACCAAGTTGACGATCACTTGCGAGAGGCGTTCGCGATCGACCTCCGCGCGCACCGGGCGAAGCGCGTGTACGTGTAGACCCACACCTTTTCGCAGCGCCTGCGGTTCGAACGATGCGAGCGTCTGACGCGCCACCTCCTCTAGGTCGATCTCGCTCAGATTCAACTTCAGTCGCCCAGATTCGGTGCGCGCCTGCTCCAAGAGGCGCCCGACGAGCGAGGCGAGGCGGTCGATCTCCGTCAGTGCCTGTGGAACGAACAGGTCCCGCGTCTCATCGTCTCGCGACCCCGCAACCGTCTCAAGCATGAGCTTCACCGACGAGAGCGGCGTACGCAACTCGTGTGAAACATTCGAAAGGAATTCGCGGCTGGCGCGCTGCGAACGCGCAAGCTCGGTTTGATCGTCGGCAAAGATGACCACCCCCGGTGTCTCCTTCGGCTCGAGCGGTGTAACCGATATACGGTACGTACGCTGCATGGCATGATCGGGCAACACGAGCGGCGCGACCGACGCCTCGCCCCGCAACGCGTCGAGAACCCGCCGCTCCAGTTCGATGTTGGGCACGGCCCTGAGCAGGTGCATCCCCCTCACGCGCTCGGCATCGAATGAGAAGATTGCCGCCGCTGAGGCGTTGGCGTATTGAATCCGCAGCGACCGGTCGAGAACAAGCACGCCCATCGGAGATGCTCCAACGACCCGCACAAACGCGTTCTCGGGTGGAGGCGGTGATGCTGTTTCTTCTATACGAGGTACAACCGGCGCGAAATGATGCCGCATGCGTGCGGCGAGGACGAACGCGAGCGCAGCCCCGGCTACAAACGCGAGCAGCACCCACAGCGCGGTGCTCACGCGCGGAACATGTAGCCTCTACTGCGAACGGTGAGGATGTGGCGTGGGTGGTGCGAATC